>JAAFHW010000052.1 GCA_013298525.1 Flavobacteriia bacterium | reverse complement strand
GAATTTACACTTATGGTGAAACGGTTCACATATTTGTAGAACGAAAAAACTATAATGGTGCTTTTTTACCAGGTTTCGTAGAATGGAAATCAGATTACAACCCAGAAGCTTTAGGATTAAAATATATTGACCATATGGTTGGAAATGTGGGATGGAATCAAATGAACCAATGGGTAAAATGGTATGAAGATGTTATGGGATTTGAAAATTTCTTATCTTTTGATGATACTCAAATCCACACCGAATATTCAGCTTTAATGAGTAAAGTAATGAGTAATGGTAACGGAAGAATTAAATTTCCAATAAACGAGCCGGCAAAAGGAAACAAAAAATCACAAATTGAAGAATATCTAGATTTTTATGAAGATTCAGGAGTTCAGCATCTAGCCGTTGCAACAGATGATATCATCAAAACCGTTGCAGGATTAAAAGCGAGAGGAGTAGAATTTCTACCGCCACCTCCACAAGCATATTATGATGATATTCCAAACAGATTAGGTGTTCACAGAGATATGATGAAAGAAGATATCAAAGAATTGCAAAGACTTTCGATTTTAGTTGATGCTGATGAAGATGGTTATCTTTTACAAATATTTACCAAACCAGTTGAAGACAGACCAACCTTATTTTTTGAAATCATTCAAAGAATGGGCGCAACCGGATTTGGAGCAGGTAACTTCAAAGCTCTTTTTGAGTCAATAGAAAGAGAACAAGCTTTGAGAGGAACTCTATAAAAGTTAAAATTTATTAAACAATCATCAAATTACAACGTTATAGTAGTGTTGTTTTTGTCAAATAAATGTTAAAGTTTGTTTTTCATTGAGAATAATTCAAAAACAGTCCTATCTTTGTACTCACAAAACGAAAAGGAGTGGTTTCCTTACTAGTTTTATATAAGTTTTTCATAATTTATAGTTTTTTGGTTGGTTAATAGCATAAAAACTCCGTCAATATTTGACGGAGTTTTTTTGTTTTAATACATTTGGAACAGAAATTGTATTACAGTTATAAAATCAATTAAAAAGTATTTTAAAATGAAAAAGATAATTATACTAGCACTTCTTTTTTTAACTGTGAGTTTTGATTCTCAAAGGGCATCAGCATTTGATGTAGGAGAATGGTTTAAATTTAGAATTCATTATGGATTAGTGACTGCAGGTTACGCAACATTAGAAGTAAAAGAAGCTACAAAAAATAACAAGAAAGTTTTTCATGCAATTGGTCGCGGATATACAACAGGTATGTCAAAATGGTTCTTTAAGGTTGACGATAACTACGAGTCTTATTTTGATAAAGTTACAGGAAAACCCTACCATTATGTAAGAAAAATTGATGAGGGAGGTTATACAAAAAACCAAGAAGGCTTTTTTAATCAAGATAAAAACACTATCTTAGTAAAAGATTATAAAAACGATACTAACAAAACATTTACTACTCCAGAAAATGTTCAAGATATAGTATCTACCTTTTATTATCTTAGAAATCATCCAAATGTTGATAAATTAAAAGTGGGTGAATCTATAGCAATCGACATGTTTTTTGACGATGAAACAACAAAATTTAAGTTAAAATTCATAGGCAGAGAGGATTTAGATACTAAATTTGGAGTGGTTCCTTGTATGATATTTAGACCATTGGTTCAATCAGGGAGAGTTTTTAAAGAACAAGAAAGTTTAACTGTTTGGATATCAGATGATGACAATAAACTTCCTTTAAGAATTAAAGCCAGTTTAGCTGTTGGTTCTCTTAAAGCGGATTTAGAATCTTTTAAAGGATTGGCAAATCCATTTACAATAAAAGTAAAAAAATGAACACAGAAACAACTCATTTAATTGAGGAATTAGAAAAAAAATTTGATGCTATAAATCAAAAAACAGATACCCATCTAGAAGGTTTGCTTTGGTCAAAACCAATTACTTATTGGGATTATATTCAAACAGATGCTTTATTAAATCTACAAACTCAAAGAACCATTTTGCCAGACGAAATGGTTTTTATTATGTATCATCAAGTCAATGAGTTATTGTTCAAAATGATTCTTTGGGAAATAAAACAAGTTTGTCATTGCGAAAAACTTGAAACAAAATTTTTTGCCGAAAGACTTACTAGAATAAGTAGATATTTCGATATGCTAACGACTTCATTCGATATTATGGGAGACGGTATGGAGGTAGAACAATATATGAAATTTAGAAATACTTTAACACCGGCAAGTGGTTTTCAATCGGCTCAATATAGGATGATAGAATTTTCTTCAACCGATTTAATTAATTTAATAGATTATCGTTTTAGAGCAACAATTGATAGAAACACACCATATTCTCATGCATTTGAGCACTTATATTGGCAAGCTGCAGGAAAAGATTATCATACAGGTGAAAAGTCATATTTAATTCTAGAATTTGAACGAAAATATAAAGACGAGTTTCTGCGTTATATGGAAGAATATAACACTATAAATATTTGGCAAAAATTCAAAGAATTACCAGAAAATGATCAAAAAAACCCAGATTTGGTTGCTGCTATGCGTCATTATGACAAAACTGTAAACATTACTTGGGTAATGGGACATTTGAATGCGGCCAAAAAATATATTGAAAGTGGGCATGGCTCAGGAGAAGCAACTGGAGGAAGTGATTGGAAAAAGTATATGCATCCAAAATACCAAAGAAGAATTTTCTTCCCAGAGCTTTGGAGTGATGAAGAGTTCAAAAATTGGGGTGAAAATTGTTAAAATAAAAGACTCATATTGAGAAAAATAGTATTATTTTTAATTGTTTTATTTTCCGTGTATTCTTGTAAAAATACTCAGGAAGATTTTGTTATTGAAGATAGTGAACCCTACAAACCAATAGTTGATTACGGATTTCACTTTGATCAATTTAATGTGCATTTTGACACCATAGATAGACAAGATACTTTTGAGAAAATTTTAAAAAAGCAAAATCTTAATGGAAAAAAAGCCTCTGAAATTTTAAAAATTATTAAAGATTCTTTTCCAACAAGCGTTGTATTTAAAAGACCTTATGTATGTTTACGATCAAAAGATAAATATAACAAACTTCAATATTTAATTTATCAACCCAATAGAATAGATTATTATTTAGTTGATTTGACAGATTCTGTTGTTGGGTTTAAAAAATCTAGACCTTTAACTTTTAAAGTAAGAACTGTCGCAGGAGAATTGACAGGACCTTTAACCAAGACTTTAAGAGATTTAAAAATTGACCCAACATTATCTGGAAAACTTACCAAAGTTTTTGCGTGGTCTATTGACTTTTTCAAATCTAAAAAAGGAGATAAATTTGCTCTTAGTTTTACTGAAAGGTACATTAATGACACTATTTATGATGGTGTAGATAGTTTAAGAGCAGCATTTTTCGAATATAAAGGAGAGAAAATTTATGCCTTCCCATTCATTCAAGAAAGAGGAGGAAAAGTGGATTATTATAATGATCAAGGAAAAGCTTTAAAGAATTTTTTCCTAAAAGCACCATTAAAATTCGTTCACATTACTTCAAAGTTTTCTAAAAACAGATTCCATCCTGTTCAGTTAAAATGGAAACCTCATAAAGGAACTGATTATGCCGCTCCAACAGGAACGCCAATTATGACAACAGCTGCTGGAGTTGTAGAACAAGCAGGGTACACTGCTGGTAATGGTAATTTTGTAAAAGTAAAACACGACAAAACTTATGCTACACAATATTTACATATGTCTAGAATTCTTGTAAGAAGAGGACAAAGAGTAAAACAAGGAGAAGTAATAGGTAAAGTTGGTAGCACAGGATTGGCTTCTGGACCACACGTATGTTATCGTTTCTGGAAAAATGGTGTTCAAGTGGACGCATTAAAATTAAAACTTCCTAATTCTCAAGTAATGGAAAGTAGAAATCTTCCAAGATTCAAAGAACAAATAAGACCACTCAAGAGAGCTTTGGATAGTGTTGCAGAAATAAAGTTTAATAAATAAATTTTTTTAAAAATTCTTTTTATCAACTACAACGTTTGCATAGCTCTTTATGTGAACAAATTTATTTTCATATAACTTTATCTATAATGTTTTATTTAATTTTGTATCTCAAAATTAATTATTATGTCTTTACTAAACATTAATCCTACTCATACAAACTCTTGGAAACAACTTGAAAAACATTTTTCTAAAATGGAAAATAATTCCATAAAAGAAATGTTTCAAAATGATGAGAAAAGAGCTGAAAAATTTCACATTCAATGGAATGATTTTCTTGTTGATTATTCAAAAAACAACATCAATCAAGAAACAATAGACTTGTTACTGAACTTAGCTGATGATGTTAATCTAAAGGATGCAATTTCAAAATATTTTGCTGGTGATTTAATTAATCAAACAGAAAATAGAGCTGTTTTGCATACAGCATTGAGAGCTCCAGAAAATGAGGTGATTCTTGTTGATGGAATAAACGTTATACCAGAAGTTTTTGAAGTAAAAAATAAAATCAAAAACTTTACTAATCAAATTGTTTCTGGAGAGAGAAAAGGTTATACAGGAAAACCATTTACAGATATTGTAAATATAGGAATTGGTGGTTCAGATTTAGGGCCAGCTATGGTTGTTGAAGCTTTACAATTCTATAAAAATCATTTAAATGTGCATTTTGTTTCTAATGTAGATGGTGATCACGTAAATGAGATAATTAAAAAATTAAATCCCGAAACTACACTTTTTGTAATTGTTTCTAAAACTTTTACAACTCAAGAAACATTAACCAATTCAGAAACGATTAGATCTTGGTTTTTAAAATTGGCTAAGCAAGAAGATGTTGCTAAACACTTCGTAGCAGTTTCAACAAATATCCAAAAAGTAACTGAATTTGGAATTGATTCGAACAATATTTTCCCAATGTGGGATTGGGTTGGCGGACGTTTTTCACTTTGGAGCGCAGTAGGATTATCTATTTCTCTAGCAGTTGGATTTGATAATTTTGATAGTTTATTAAAAGGAGCAAATAAAATGGATGAACATTTTAAAACAGAGGCTTTCGATAAAAATATTCCAGTAGTTTTGGCTCTACTTAGCATTTGGTACAATAACTTTTTTGGTGCAGAAAGTGAAGCATTAATTCCATATACACAATATTTACAAAAATTAGCACCATACTTACAACAAGGAATTATGGAAAGTAACGGCAAAAGTATTGGTAGAGATGGTAAACCAGTAAATTATCAAACAGGAACTATAATTTGGGGTGAACCAGGAACTAACTCACAACATGCCTTTTTTCAATTAATTCATCAAGGAACAAAATTAATTCCGACTGATTTTATAGGTTATGTTAAACCTTTATATGGTGATAATGATCATCATGATAAGTTGATGTCTAATTTCTTTGCTCAAACTGAAGCTTTGTTAAATGGAAAAACACAAGAGCAAGTAAAAGCCGAATTTGATAAACAAGGAGTTTCAGCTGAAAAATCTGAATTCCTTTTACCATTCAAAGTTTTTTCGGGTAATAAACCTACCAATACTATTTTAATTCAAAAATTAACACCAGAATCATTAGGTTCATTAATAGCATTATACGAACACAAAATATTTGTTCAAGGAGTTATTTGGAATATTTTTAGTTACGATCAATGGGGAGTTGAACTTGGTAAGCAGTTGGCTAATTCAATTTTAGAGGAAATAAATTCTAAAAAAGTTAACAATCATGATAATTCAACTTCTTTTTTACTTAAATATTTCCTTGATAATAAGTAAAATAAAACAATAACAATCTCAATTTAAACCTCAATATGTAAAAATATTGAGGTTTTTTTATTGATTGTCTTAAAAATTTAGTTTTTTCATAAAAAAAATTTCAAAAAATAAAATTGACTAAGAAAAACGTAACAAAAAACACTTTGTTAACATTAGCTTAACATATGTAAAGTAATAAAGTTACAATTTTGCACCAATAATTTAAAAACCAAAACAACATGAAAAAAGTTTCAACTAATTTATTTTCAGTAATGTTTCTTTTGATGGCAACAGTAATGTTTTCTCAAGGAAAAATTAAAGGAACAATATTAGACAGTGAATTAAATGCAGGATTACCTGGTGTAAATGTGGTAGTTAAAGGTTCTTCAACAGGAGCTTCAACAGACATTGATGGTAAATTTACATTAAATACTACTGCTTCATCTGGGCAAGTAGTTATTTCTTACATCGGTTACAAAACACAAACAGTTAATTTCACAGTTAAAAATGGAGAAACTGTTGATTTAGGATCAATAAAATTAGCTTCTGATGCAAGTCAATTGGAAGAAGTAGTGATTAAAAGTACAATTATTGATGTTGCAAAAGATAGAAAAACACCAGTTGCAGTATCAACTATTAGAGCTTCTGAAATTCAACAAAAATTAGGAAATCAAGAATTTCCAGAAATATTGAAAAGTACACCTTCAGTTTACGCTTCGAAAGCTGGTGGAGGTTTTGGTGACTCTAGAGTTACAATTCGTGGTTTTGCTCAAGAAAATATTGCAGTAATGATAAACGGAGTTCCAGTAAATGATATGGAAAATAGCCGTGTATTCTGGAGTAACTGGGCTGGATTGTCTGATGTAACTTCTGCTATGCAAGTTCAAAGAGGTTTAGGTTCTTCTAAATTAGCAATTTCTTCTGTGGGAGGAACAATTAACGTAATCACTAAAACTTCAGATATGAAAGAAGGTGGCTCTGTTGGTGTAGGTGTTGCTAATAGTGATTATCTTAAAACACAAGCTTCTTATTCTACTGGGAAAATGAAAAACGGATTGTCTGCTTCATTTTTAATGAGCCAAACAAGAGGTGATGGATATATAGATGGAACTAAATTTGAAGGCGCTAACTATTTCTTTGCTTTGGGATATGAAATTAATCCAAAACATGAACTTCAATTTACTTTCACAGGAGCTCCACAATGGCACAACCAAAGAGGAACTGCAATTTCTATTGCTGACTATATTAAATACGGTGAAGGTGGAGAGCCTAATGTTAGATACAATGCTGATTGGGGTTTATTAAACGGTAATGAATTTAACTTTAGAACTAATTACTACCACAAACCAGTAATGTCTTTGAATTGGGATTATAAAATTACAGAAAAAACTAAATTATCTACTGTTCTTTATGGATCATGGGGTAGAGGTGGTGGAACTAACGCTACAGGAAGAATTAGAGGTTTAGCTAATACAGCAGCTGCTTTCAGAAGAGCAGATGGAACAATCAATGTTGATAATATTTATTCTTGGAATAGTGGACAATCAACATTTATTCCTGGTTTTGGAAACACAACTAGAACTTTAGATGGAGGTAAATACATAAGCACAACAGTAAGTACTAATGCTGCAAATACAACAAATGGTATTTCAAAAATTGCATCTATCAACTCTCATAACTGGTATGGTGGAGTAGCAAGTTTAAATACTAAATTTAATGATAAATTGACTTTTGACTTTGGAGTTGATGTAAGAACTTATAAAGGAATTCATTATCAAAATGTAAATGATTTAGTAGGAGGTTATTTCTTTAAAGATAATACACCACTTCCTGTTAATGGAGTTTACTCAAATGGAAATGGAAATGATCCAAATAGAGTATTATACCAAACTTATGAATCAACGCCAAGTTTTAATCCTTTCTTTAATGTAGATCACCAACAAAAAGTATCTTACAATAATGATGGAAATGTAAATTGGTTAGGAGCGTTTACTCAATTAGAATATTCTACAGAAAAAGTAACTGCTTTTATTCAAGCAGCAGTTTCTCAACAAGGTTTCAAAAGAGTTGATTATTTTAAATATTTAGCTTCTAATCCATTAGCATCTACAGACTATGAAAACATTCTTGGAGGTAATGTAAAAGGAGGTATTAATTATAACATTAACTCTCATCACAATGTGTTTGTTAATGCAGGTTATTATTCTAAACAACCATTTTTCAATGCAGTTTATCCTAACAATGCATCAGTTGTTAATGGTAATTTAGTTAATGAAAAGATTACAGGTTTTGAAGCTGGATATGGATTTAGATCTTCAAAATTCAATGCTAATGTGAATTTGTATAATACTACTTGGAAAGATAGATACCAACGTTCAAATGATTTAGCAGCTGATAATCCAGGAGGATATTACGATTTCTCAGGAATTACTGAAGTTCACTCTGGAGTTGAAGTTGATATGAATGCAAAGGTTACAGAAAAATTCAAAGTAACTGGTATGTTCTCATTAGGAAACTGGGATTACAAAGGGAATAGTGTAAGTAATAGATATGATGTAACAAACAATCAAATTTCTGGAGGTACATCTACTACTTTGTACTTAGATAAGGTAAAAGTTGGTAATGCTGCTCAAATGACAGCTTCTTTAGGAGGTTCTTATGAGGTGGTTAAAAGAGTAATCTTAGATGCAACTTATATCTATTCAGATAAATTGTATGCTAATATTTCTCCAGCTAATTTTTCAAATCAATTAAATAAAGGAGCACTTCAATTACCTTCTTTTGGATTAGTTGATGCTGGTTTCTCATACAAAATGTTAGTTGGAAAAAACAAATCAGACAATGTAAATTTTAGATTAAACGTAAACAATCTTTTAGATAAAATTTATATTGCTGAGTCAAGTACTAATAATCACGTAAAAGTAGAATCTGATTTTGGAACGCCAGCTCAGTACAATACTTATTTGAATACTTTAAAAACATACAAAGGGATAGACCAGACAAATGCTGTTTACTTTGGTTTTGGTAGAACTTGGAACTTTACATTAAGCTACAACTTCTAGTTAAACAAGTTTAAAATTAATATTAAAAAACGGCATTCTTAATCAAGAGTGCCGTTTTTTTATTCTTTTTTTTCTATATTTGTTAAAACAAAAAATAAATTTTCATGTATAATTTCATTCAAAAATTTCATTCGGGTTGGGCATATTTAGCACTTTTATTATTAGTACTTGCAGTTGTTAATTCAGTTATTGGAATGACTTCTAAAAAAGAATTTACTGCTAAAGACCGAAAAATAGCACTCTTTGCATTGATAGCAACTCACATACAATTGGTAGTTGGCTTAATTTTGTATTTTATTTCTGAAGTTGGAATGAAAGCCTTTTCTACTGAAGGAGCAATGAAAATTCCGGAATTAAGATTAACGATGTTAGAACATCCATTAACCAATATAATTGCAATTACGCTGATTACTATTGGATGGTCTAAACATAAAAAAGGAGCTACAAATGAATCTAAATTCAAATCAATAACTTTATTTTATGGTTTAGGTTTGGTTTTAATTCTAATAAGAATTCCTTGGAAATTATGGTTATAAAATAAAAAGCAAGTCCTGAAAAGGACTTTTTTTAGCAATGTCAAATTACTACTACTTACAAATAGGTAATTTGGTATTATTTTTGGTCTTAAGTTTTACTATTATGAAAAAAAGCACACCAATATTTTTATTTTTTTTATGTTTCTTAATGTTCTTTTCAAGTTTATCTTTTAAAGCTCAAAACGGAAATTTAAGAGATTTAAAAAAACAGAAAACAGATTCAATAAAAAAAGATAATATTGTATCTGAAACTATTGAGGTTGATACAACAATTGTATATAAAGGTAAATTTAAACCTTATAAAAAGAAAGCTCATGCGTCTTATTATGCTGATAAATTTAATGGCAGAAAAACGGCAAGTGGTAAAAAATATGATAGTACTAAACTAACTGCAGCTCACAAAAAACTTCCTTTCGGAACCTTATTAAAAGTAACTAACGAGTTGAATGGAAAATCTGTAATCGTTGAGGTAACCGACAGAGGACCATTTGTGAGAGGAAGAGAAATAGATTTATCCAAAAGAGCCTTTATGAGTATTGTAAATAACAAAAGATCAGGATCGGTTATTGTTACAATTGAAATACTTCAAAAATAATCTACCAATTTCTAAACGGATTTTGGCTTAAATAAGCATTATAATATCGTTCATCATTGGTAACTTCAGTTCCAAGCCAATTGGGTTTTAAAATTGTTTCGTTTTCGTTTTCTAATTCAATTTCAGCTAAAATTAATCCGTCGTTTTCTCCATGAAATACATCAATTTCTATGATGTGTTTTCCTGATTTTACCTCATATCGGGTTTTTTCAATTACACCTTTTTCGCACAATTTTAAAAGTGATTTTGCTTCTTCAGCAGCTATTTCTTTTTCCCATTCAAAACGAGAAACACCACTTTCACTGCCAATTCCCTTAATGGTAATGAAGCCCTTATTTCCTTTTATTCTGATTCTTACAGTACGTTCTGGCTTAGAACTTAAATAACCTTGAGCGATTTCGTTTTTTGAAGAATATTCGTTTAAAAAATCTAAAGAAGTAACTAAATATTTACGTTCTATTTCAATCATGTGAAGTATAATTTTCTATAAAAATACAAAACTATAAGGTTTCGATTTCTAAAATCTGAAATAAAAACATCTAAATTTGTAGTATGTCAGAGGAAATTAAATATCGAAAAATAATTCACGTCGATATGGACGCTTTTTACGCTTCTGTTGAACAAATGGACAATCCTGAATTAAAAGGAAAACCATTAGCTGTTGGCGGAAGTGAAGTTAGAGGTGTCGTTTCTGCAGCAAGTTATGAAGCACGAAAATTTGGTGTAAGAAGTGCCATGAGCGGCATTCAAGCCAAGAGAAATTGTCCTGAATTAATTTTTGTTCGACCAAGATTTGACCGATATAAAGAGATTTCCAATAAAATAAGAAAGATATTTCACGATTATACCGATTTGGTAGAGCCACTTTCTTTAGACGAAGCTTATTTAGACGTTACTCAAAATAAAAAAGGAAATCCAAGTGCCACTTTAATTGCTCAAGAAATTAGAAAACGAATTTTTGAAGAAGTTGGATTAACAGCTTCAGCTGGAATTTCTGTCAATAAATTTGTTGCCAAAATTGCAAGTGATTACAACAAACCCAACGGACAAAAAACCGTAAATCCTGATGAAGTTGAAGATTTTTTAGAAAAACTAGACATCAAAAAATTCTATGGAATCGGAAAAGTGACTACCGAAAAAATGTACCATCACGGAATTTTCACTGGAAAAGATTTGAAATCCAAAACCAAAGAATATTTGGAACAACATTTCGGAAAAAGTGGTGGATTTTATTACAATATTGTTCGCGGAATTCACAATAGCGAAGTTAAACCTAATAGAATTTCTAAATCAGTTGCAGCCGAACACACTTTTAACGAAAATTTGACTTCAGAAATCTTCATGCAAGAACGTTTAGAACGCATTGCGGCCGAATTAGAGAAGCGATTAAAGAAATATAACATTTCTGGTAAAACAGTTACATTAAAGATTAAATACAGTGATTTTACAACACAAACAAGAAGTAAAACCTTGCCTTATTTTATTTCGGATAAAGGTTTGCTATTTGAAACGGCTAAAGAATTGCTTTATCAAGAACGAATGAAAGATTCGGTTCGATTACTCGGAATCTCACTGAATAATTTGAACACAGAAATAAAGAAAACAGTTGTAGTTCAGTTGCGGTTTGAGTTTTAAAATCGTTCAACAAAAGTTAATCTTTGAAGGAAAGTGTTTGTTTTTGAAAAATCATTTTAGATTTGCCTCAAATTGATTAAAAAATGAAACTTTCAAATTACGAAAACGCCATCGCAAAACACTATAATAGTCTGTCTTTAAATAGCTTTCCGCTAACTTGTTGGGATTTCTATTCTAAAAGTTTTGACAAATTTAGACTGACGCTTTCAGATGCCAATTTATTAAATAGAATTGTAAAAGATAATAAATGGAACACCACTTGGGATTACAAAGAAGAACTTACTAGTGATACTGTCATTGTAGTTACTGATGCACAATTGTCAATAGTTTTTGCTTCTAAAAATATGGTGGAGATGAATGGTTACACTCCTAATGAAGTGATTGGAAATTCACCAAAAATGTTTCAAGGTAAACTTACCAATGAGAAAATATCTAAAGAAATTAGCGAAGCAGTAAAAACAAAGCAACCATTTGATAAAGTTATTATTAATTATTGCAAAGACGGTTCGTTATATAAATGTCAGATTAAAGGTTATCCTGTATTTGACACAAACGGTAAACTAATCAACTTCATAGCTTTTGAAAAGATAGCTGCTTAGATTTAAAAAATTAAACATAAAAAAAGCGTTCAAATCTTGAACGCTTTTTTTATAGGTAAAATAGTGATTAATCTCTACTTGATATTTTTGATAACAATCTCAAGAATTCAATGTATAACCAAACTAAAGTTATCATTAATCCCATAGCGCCATACCATTCCATGTATTTCGGCATTTTTTCTTGTGCACCTTTTTCAATTTGATCAAAATCTAAAAATAGGTTTAAAGCGGCAATTACAATTACAAAAACACTAATTCCAATACTCATTAAAGAGTTTCCGTAATGAACTGGTTGAAAGCTTGTAAACATTGATAATAACCAAGAAACTAAATAGTAAACTCCAATGGCTAACGTAGCAGCAATTACTATCGATTTGAATTTTTCATTAACTTTTACAATGTTGTATTTGTATAATGCAAAACAAACTAAAAACGTAACAAATGTTCCACCAACGGCTTGAATTACTAAACCTGGATAACTTGCTTCAAAGAAAGCAGAAATTCCACCAATAAATAATCCTTCGAATAAAGCATAAGCTGGTGCTAAATAAGTAGAAAGATGAGGTTTAAAAGTTGAAATTAATACTAAAATCAAACCAACAATAGCACCACCAATAGTTAAAACAATAGGATTATAACCATTGAAAGCTAAATTCCATGTGATAAAAGCTGTGGCAACTAATAACATTAATAAAATAAAACTTTTATTAATTGTTCCTGAAACCGTCATTGTTTCGTTGTAATCTATAACGCTTACGTTATCATTCGCCGCAGAAGTATTAGAGAATGTTTTTGTCTTAAAAAACGGGTTTTTTGATTCCATAATTAATTTAATTTAGTTGTTCAAATATACTTTTTCTTTTGAAATGTAAAAAGGATTATCAAAATATTTAACTATTTCAATAATCCTTTTGATTTATTTTTAAATGAGATTTATTCTATCTCAGAAATCCTCAAAGTGTTTACCATTCCTTTTTCAACAACTGGCATTGCTGCAAGATTGATTAAAATATCACCTTTTTTAACATATCCATTTTCTTTTGCAATGTGGTTAATGTCTTCTACAGTGTCGTCTGTACTTACAAACTTGTCATAGAAAAACGCATTTACACCCCAAAGTAAATTCAATTGTGTTAGAATTCTTCTGTTAGAAGTATAAACCAAAATATGTGCCGATGGACGCCAAGCAGAAATCTGAAAAGCTGTATAACCACTGTTTGTTAAAGTAGAAATTGCTTTTGCTTTAATTTCATTTGCCATATATGCCGCATGATAGCAAATAGACTTGGTAATAAAACGTTTCGTTCTAACTTGCGGTGCTGTTAATGGTACTTGAATTAGCGGAGAATCTTCTACTGCTTCAATGATTTGTGTCATTTTTTCAATTACTTGAACTGGATAATTTCCAACAGAGGTTTCTCCTGACAACATTACAGCATCTGCACCATCCATAACCGAGTTGGCAACGTCGTTAACTTCTGCTCTTGTTGGAGTTAAACTTGTAATCATCGTTTCCATCATTTGTGTTGCCACAATTACAGGAATACGAGCCGTTTTAGCTCTATGAATTAATTTCTTTTGAATCAAAGGAACTTCATGCGCCGGAATTTCAACTCCCAAATCTCCACGAGCCACCATTAAACCATCGCAAAAAGCAACAATTTTATCAATATTTTCAACCGCTTCTGGCTTTTCAATTTTAGCTATAATTGGAATTTTATGATCAGAATTTTTAGCAATCAAATCTTGCAATTCTTCTAAATCGGCTGGAGTTCTTACAAACGATAGGGCAATCCAATCCACATCTTGTTCAATAGCAAAAAGTGCATCTTTAATATCTTTTTTAGTAAGTGCCGGAAGTGAAACTTTAGTATTAGGAAGATTTACTCCTTTTTTAGATTTCAATGGTCCACCTTGTATAACTTTACATTTTACTTCAGTAGTTCCATTAGTTTCTAAAGCTTCAAACATTAATTTTCCATCATCCAAAAGAATTTTTTCACCCGGATTTACATCTCTTGGAAATTCAAGATAGTTCATGTAAACTCTGTCTTTTGTTCCAGGAACGTCTTCTGCGGTTTGAAAAGTGATAATATCACCTGGATTTACAACAACATCTTCACTCATCACACCTACACGAAGTTTCGGACCTTGCAAATCGGCAAGAATTCCTGTTGTATAACCGTATTCAGCATTTAATTCTCTAATAATATCGATTCGTTCTTTAACATCAGTGTAATCGGCATGAGAAAAGTTAATTCTAAATACGTTTACTCCGGCTTCAACCATGTCTCTAATGACTTCTTTTGAACTACAAGCTGGACCTAACGTGGCTACAATTTTAGTCTTTTTTCTTGTTGGCATTTTTTAAAAAATTAAATTATTTTTTGATTTTATATTTTCAGAATCGATAGCATAAACCATTTTTACACTTTCGATACTATTTATTTTTGAAACGATTGTATCAATTTCTATTTCTTTTTCTGCATTTTCTATTTTAAGAAAATAATCTACTTTTTTGTATTCTGGCAATAAAAAAGCCGATGCAGAAAATTTATTTTTAAATCCGGAAAACAAATCTTGCTGATTAATATTTTCAACGATTTCGATTTCGTTTTTATTTTGAACCAAATCCCACTTGATGAATTTTTCTTTGTCTTCAAAAGTGAATCTCGCAAAAGAAGTTTTTCCCTCTTTTACTTGAGATTCAATATCATTTTTATTTTTACTTAAAAAAATCTCAAGATTCAGATTTAAAAAATAAGCCAAACGATAATCTTCCAATGGAGTATGAATGGCGATAATAAAAAAATCGTCTTCTTCAAATTCCTCAATAGATAGTTTAAGATTACCCATTTTGTACCAAAATAAGTTGTAAATATAGTGTTTATAGAAATTCAAAACACCAATGAAGTATTAGATTAACGTTATTTTATAAACGAAAACGTTATAGCTTTATGAGAATTTGCATTAAATTTTGTTAATTTTTTCTTGAAATGCAAAATAAGCACGTTTTGAAGCAATTTCTTCTGCCTTCTTTTTAGAAGTTGCTCTCGATTTAGCAATTACTTTATCATCAATACTCAATTTTACTCCAAAATAACGCTGACCATCGTTTCCATTATCGTCAAAAACATCAAAATTGAATTGTTTTTTCTCTTTTTGACACCATTCAATGACCAAGCTTTTATAACTAATTACTTTTCCTTCCAATCGAGCAATATCTACATAAGGAATGATAACTCTTTTCTGGATAAATTCTTCGCAACCGGCATAACCTTTATCAAGGAAAATGGCTCCAACTAAAGCTTCAAAAATATTGCCGTGAATGTTTTCTCCAAAATGGGAAGAAGGTACCTTACTTTCTACATAATCAATAAGATGTAAATCGCGACCAAGTTCATTCAAATGCTCACGGCTTACAATTTTAGAACGCATTTTTGTTAAATAACCTTCGTCACCAAGCGGCGCTTCTTTGTACAAATGTGCTGCAATTACTGAACTTAACATAGAATCTCCAAGAAATTCTAATCGTTCATAATTTAAAGGATTTCCATTGGCATCCAATTTATTGGAAGAACGATGGGTAAATGCTTTTTCGTAGAATTTTAGATTAACTGGTTTTGAACCAATAATTTTTTCAATAGCAACAAAAAAATTCCCGCCTTCTGTAGGACGGGAATTTCGGGTAAATATTTTTTTAAGTAATCGCATGAAAACTTTATTCTTCTAATTTTTTAAATAACACACAAGCGTTGTGTCCACCAAAGCCAAAAGTATTACTCATAGCCACTTTGATTTCTCTGTTTTGCGGTTTGTTTAAAGTTAAATTCAACGATGGATCAATATTTTCGTCAACAACAGTATGATTAATTGTTGGAGGAACAATACTATGTTTCATTGCCAAAATAACGGCAATTGCTTCAATCGCACCTGCAGCTCCAAGTAAATGACCTGTCATTGATTTTGTTGAATTGATGTTAATGGTTTTAGCATGAGCACCAAAAACATGACTAATTGCTTTCAATTCGGCAACATCACCAAGTGGCGTCGAAGTTCCGTGCGTATTGATGTGATCAACCATTTCTGGAGTCATTCCTGCATCGCGTAATGTGTTTTCCATAACGGCAATTACACCAATTCCTTCTGGATGTGGAGCTGTTAAATGGTATGCATCTGATGACATTCCGCCACCGCCAATTTCACAATAAATTTTTGCACCACGCGCTTTTGCATGTTCGTATTCTTCTAAAACAATTGCACCAGAACCTTCTCCAAGAACAAAACCATCACGAGTAGCATCAAATGGACGCGAAGCCGTTTCTGGACTTTCATTTCTTGTAGATAAAGCATGCATTGAATTAAATCCGCCCATTCCTGCAATAGTTACAGCCGCTTCAGAACCTCCAGTGATAATTACATCACACATTCCTAAACGAATATAATTAAAAGCATCAATCATTGCATTTGCAGATGACGCACAAGCAGAAACAGTTGTATAATTTGGACCCATATAACCATTTCTCATAGAAATATGAGCTGGAGCAATATCGGCAATCATTTTAGGAATAAAGAATGGATTGAATTTAGGAGTTCCATCGCCTTTGGCATAGTACATTACTTCTTCTTGAAAAGTTTCTAAACCGCCAATTCCTGCACCCCAAATTACTCCAACTCTGTGTTTGTTTACGTTGTCATGAGTAATTCCAGCATCTTTTATAGCCTCGTCACTTGCAGCAATAGCATAATGAGAAAATTTATCTAATCGACGCGATTCTTTACGATCCATGTAATCTTCGATATTGAAGTTTTTTACTTCGCAAGCAAATTTTGTTTTATGCTTTTCAGTATCGTAATATGTTATTGGAGCAGCACCACTTTTTCCATTAATTAAACCATCCCAATATTCTTGGATGGAATTTCCAATAGGAGTTAATGCTCCAAGACCAGTTACAACAACACGCTTTAATTGCATATAATTTTTTTTAAATGTATTTTAAACAAATAATACCCTGTTTTCTTTATAATTTGAACTTAAAGAGACAAGGGTATTTCAATATAGTGTGATTGAAATTCAATCAAAAATAGTCTAATTTTTTTAAAAATAATAAAAACCCGCACACATTTATAGTGTACGGGTGTTTTATTTTATTATTTTTTTGCTTCTTCGATGTAAGAAATAGCTTGACCTACAGTAGCAATGTTTTCTGCTTGGTCGTCTGGAATTTGAATATCAAATTCTTTTTCGAACTCCATAATAAGCTCAACAGTGTCTAATGAATCAGCTCCTAAATCGTTTGTGAAGCTTGCTTCTGTTACAACTTCATTCTCGTCAACGCCTAATTTGTCTACGATAATCGCTTTAACTCTTGATGCAATGTCTGACATAATCTTTAATTTTAAAATTTAAATTGTTGGCAAAAATAAAAAACTTTATTTTAAATCCACCTTTTAGTTAATAAATGTGAATACGAAATTAAAAAAATAATTTTACAAAGACCTCATTTATATTATTTATTATCATTTATTATTCTTTTTTTTGCGTAATTAAAATTACAGGTAAATGAGTAAAATAGTAATATTCGCTTCTGGATCGGGTTCTAACGCCGAGAATATCATATTACATTTCAATAAAAAAAATCTTGTGAACGTATTCGAAGTCTTCACTAACAATCCTAATGCCAAAGTGTTAGAAAGAGCAAAAAAATTAAACGTTCCTTCTCAAGTTTTCAATAGACAAGAGCTAAACGATGGAATTGTTTTGGAAAAATTAAACAAAATTCAACCCGATTTAATTGTTCTTGCCGGATTTCTATGGAAATTTCCTGAACACATTATAAAAGCCTATCCTAATAAAGTAATCAACATTCATCCAGCTCTTTTACCTAATTATGGTGGAAAAGGAATGTATGGAATGAAT
Source organism: Flavobacteriia bacterium (assembly GCA_013298525.1). Taxonomy (GTDB): domain Bacteria; phylum Bacteroidota; class Bacteroidia; order Flavobacteriales; family Flavobacteriaceae; genus Flavobacterium. The sequence continues at coordinate 1,518 of JAAFHW010000052.1, read as the reverse complement.
GTACACCAAGCGGTTTTAGAAAATAAAGAGAAAGAAACAGGAATCACCATACATTATGTAAACGAACATTATGATGAAGGCGAATTCATTTTCCAAAAATCAGTAAAAATTGAAGATTGCAAATCCGCAGAAGAAATTGCCGATAAAATTCACGTTTTGGAATACCAGTATTTTCCTGAAGTTATAGAGAGATTGTTAGAAGTTTAATTAATCCAATAATCTAATAAGTCTAATAATCTAACAATCTAAAATGCAACACGAAGTCCACATCTACACCGATGGCGCAGCCAAAGGAAATCCTGGAAACGGTGGTTATGGCGTTGTTATGGAATTGGTTGGCACACCACATAAAAAAGAATTCTACGAAGGTTTTCGATTAACTACCAACAATAGAATGGAACTTCTTGCCGTAATTGTAGGTTTAGAAAAACTAAAAAATCCAAATATGAAAGTTTTAGTAATTTCTGATTCTAAATATGTTGTAGATTCTGTTGAGAAAAAATGGGTTTTAGGTTGGGAGAAAAAAGGATTTGCCAACAGAAAAAACTCCGATTTATGGAAACGCTTTCTAAAAGTTTACAGAAAACACCAAGTAGATTTTAAATGGATCAAAGGACACAACAACCATCCGCAAAACGAACGTTGTGACGAATTAGCGGTTTACGCTTCAGGTTTACCCAATTTATCGATTGATGCTTTTTATGAAAATGAAGATGGGAAGTTGTTGTAGGATTAATTTACAGATTTCAATTTATATTCAACTATTTTGAAATTTGGATTCACTAAAAAGAGTTCATTTGTATCTAGATTTATACTGTCAATTGTATAATGATAAGTGAATTTTGAATCCATTTTTGTATTAAAATGGTACATCTCAGCTAAACTTTTCTTGCTGTAAGTAAAATAGGTTTTTTTTAATGATACAAATGACTTTTTCTTAGTTTTAAGATCGTAAATGTAAGTAGAATCTTTATCAACGGTATCCACCCCAGCCCAACCAGTATTTGTTTTTTTTCCAATACTTGTTATTAAAAAGCGATTATCAAAAATTTCATCAAAATAAACAAAATTATTTTCATGACAGTAAATAAGTGTTGAATCTTTGTAAAGACAATGATCATTGTATTTTAAGCCGTAACTTTTATATGTTGTAAAAAGACTATTTTCTGTATTTGCGAAATATTTTATTGTTTTTTCGTTTTTGAAACTCAATTTGTTTTCCTCTACTATGGAAGCTGTAGGCTTACAAGAAACCAAAATTAGAATAAGTAGTAAATGTCTATAGTTCAATTTGAAAGCTTTTTACAAAACTACAAAAAAACATCAAAACTTTAAACCCCAAAATCCTTTTAAACTTTTAAACTATAAACCCTGAATTTATTTCAGGGTAAACTTTTAAACTTCTAAACTAAAGTTTATCTTTGCACCTTTAATTTGAAAACGTAAAAATGAACAAACTTTTAATAGTAGGAACGGTTGCTTTTGATGCTATCGAAACTCCTTTTGGAAAAACAGATA
>JAAFHW010000050.1 GCA_013298525.1 Flavobacteriia bacterium | reverse complement strand
ATTTGATAGTTTTCCTAGTTTCATTCCTGGTAACATGACATTTTTTAGTACATTGTATTCGGAAAGTAAATAATGAAACTGAAATACAAATCCAATTTTTTCATTGCGAATTGCTGCTAATTCTTTATCTGATTTTCCAGTAATAAGTTCTTCGTTTATAAACAATTGTCCTTCATAATCGGTATCCATTGTTGAGAGCAAATACAGTAATGTAGATTTTCCACAACCTGATTTCCCAACTATGGAAACAAACTCGCCATGATTTATGGTCATGTCAATGCCTTTCAGTACTTGAAATTTAACTGGGTCGTAAAAATATTTGGTCAAACCTTTTGTTTCTAATACTTTACTCATTTTATTTTCCTCTAATGATTTCTACAGGATCAATTTTACTGGCTTTGAGTGCTGGAAAAAGTCCGGCGATAATGGTAGTTAGCAATGCAAAAACAATTCCGATTACGTAAAACAATGGATTGTAATTGATGGGATAAGTTTTAATTGTTGGCAACGAAGCTGTTTCAAACGGAATTACATCTATGATTGAAGAAAATACAAACCCGAAAATCAATCCAAAAACACCTCCAACCAATCCGATGATTAGCGCCAACAAAATAAAAATCCATTTTACGTCATTACCTGAAAAACCAGTTGCTTTTAGTATGGCAATACTGTCCATTTTTTCAAAAATCATCATGTTTAGAATATTATAAATTCCAAATCCAGCTACTATAAGTAACACTACACCAACAGCATAGGATATGATACTTCGCACCGTGCTTCCTGTTTCAAATTGTGAATTGGCAGTTTGATAATCAATTGCATCGATTTCAAATTTGTTTTGAAATTCAACTGCAACACTCGGAGCTGTTGTTATATCAAACAATTTTACTTGAATGTCGGTAACGTAATTTGTAGACTCACCAAGCAATTTTTGAGCTGTAGCCAAAGAAGTGTAACTCATTGTGTTATCATATTCTGCTATACCAAATTGTGAAATTCCAACAATCTTTAACGACGCAAGATTTCCTTTTGCAGAAGTTACTTTTATCATATCACCAACGGCAAGTAACATTTTATCAGCCAATCCTTTACCAATAATAATGCTGTTGTTTTGAATCAAATCAGCTACTTTACCCTCGATAACATAATCGCTTATTTTGAATAGTTTTTCTTCTGGCAAAACATCAATTCCGTTTATAACTCCAGAAATCTCAATGGTTCCGGAATTAAAAAAAACAGGTACATTGATTTTGGGTGCTACATCAATAATACGGTTATCTTGCTTTAGATAATTGATAATTGCTTGGCTGTTGTAGATGGCTTTTCCTCTGTCTTTGGGCTTAATAGAACTTATAAAATTAGTGCTGTTCTTGTATTTTTCAGACAATTCAATAGGCTGCATTAAAGTAGGTTTTATTTCGTTGTAAAGTCTAACATGAGCAGTTCTATTTAGCATTAACCCATCTAATAGATCATTCAAACCATTCATAAAGCTTACTAAAGCGATAAACATTGCAATTCCGAACGTAACTCCGACTGCAGCCACAATAGTTTGTTTGAGTCTGGCTTTAAGTAAATGGATGGCAATATTAAAAATTAGTTTGAAATTCATTATTGTGGTAAATAAATGGTTTCGTCAACAGTTAAACCTGATAAAATTTCAGCATTTTGATAATCGCTTAATCCTACTTTTACTTTACGTTTCTCGTCTTTGTTAACAAAAACATATTCACCATCAATAAGATAACTTTTTGGAATAGTAATTACGTCTTTTCTAACCTTTATTACGATATTAGCTTCGGCGGTTAAGTTTGGATATAATTGTTGTGGTGTATTTAAAAAATGAGCTTCTATCTTGAATGTTCTGGAACGCTCATCCATAATTGGATAAATTTTATCAACGGTTGCTTCAAATACTTTTCCTTTGTAACTATCCATACTTACTAGCATGGTTTGACCTAATTTAACGCGAACCATATCGTTTTCATCTACTTCTAACTCGAGTAAATACGAATTTTTCTTTCCAATAATGGCTAGTGGTGTTTGCGCAGTAACCATAGAACCTTTTTTGACTAAAACATCAAATAACTCGCCATAGAAGGCACTTTTAATAGTATAATCAGCTTTAGTCTTTTGACTAATCTTTAAGTTGATACTATTACGAGTTTGGTCATTTTGCAGTTGCGATTTAAGTTGTGCTAATTGTTTTACAGCTGCTTCATAATTGGATTTAGAATTTTTATAAGCCAATTCAATCCTTTCATAATCTACTTCAGAAATGATGTTGTATTTCTTGATGTTCTTATTTCTGTTATAAATGGACAAATCCAATGCCAATTTATCTTTAGCAGCTTGAACCTTTGTTTCCATTTCGGAAATTTTATCTCGAATGTAATTATTGTCTTGTTTACTGAGTTGATAAGCCAGTTGGGCATTTTCAGTATTTAGGTTTGCTTTATCACTTTCTATTTGAAATAAAGCTTGACCTTCGGTTATGGTTTGTCCTACTTCAACGTTTATAGTTTGCAAAACACCATTAACCGTTGAGAAAACAATATATTGATTTTCTGCTTTTACAATACCCGAAGCATAAACACTTTCGGTTACATCACCTTTTTTAGGTTGTGTTTCGGTTAGTTCTTTTTTAGAACAAGAAATCAATAGAAAACCTATGACTATGGAAGAAATTAGAAAATATCGCATCTGAAAAGGTATTAAACGAATGAAATCGCCTATCAAATATACGAAAATTTAATGAAATTCGGAAGTAATACTTAGATTAATTTACACACCCAATCTAAAGAAGTATTGTAAGCAATTTGCCCATTTTTTACTTCTAACGGACTATCAAAATTATTGGTATATAATCCTCCTGTTCCGAGTCCTTGAGGCATTGGATTTTGTTGTAAATAGGTCCATTGTGTGATGGCATTTAAACCGATATTACTTTCTAAAGCAGAAGTAATCCACCAACCAATATTGTGTTTTTTAGCTAAATCAATCCACTCTTTTGTACCACGAAATCCGCCTACAAAACTAGGTTTCAGAATGATGTATTGTGGCTTTATTTTTTGCAAAAGTTGTTCTTTCTCTTCGTACGAAAACACACCAATAAGCTCTTCGTCTAAAGCAATAGGAATTGGAGTGGTTTTACACAGCTCTGCCATAGTGTCAGTATGGTTTTTTGCAATAGGTTGTTCGATACTATGTAATTTATAACCAGATAATTGATTCAATTTATTTAAAGCTAAATCTTCACTAAAAGCACCATTTGCATCTACCCTAATTTCGATAGTATTTTCATCAAAATTTTGACGTATAAAGTGTAATAAATCTAGTTCTTTTTGAAAATCTATAGCACCAATTTTTAGTTTGATGCAATGAAAACCTTGCGCTAATTTTTCTTCAATTTGCTCCTTCATAAACACCTCATCACCCATCCAAACCAAACCATTAATGTCCATGTTTTTTTTGCCTTCGGTGAACTCCGATGGAAACAATAAAAAAGGGTTTTCTGAAGCTAATGATTGGAATGCCATTTCAACGCCAAATTGAATAGAAGGAAATTCTAAAAGCGACTCCCAAAGTTGGTCTTTTCCTAGATGAATATTTTGACAAGTCCATTGTAGTTTTTCTTCATAATCGGGTCTGTCGTCTGCTGAAAGTCCGCGAAGGATGCCACACTCGCCTATTCCTTTTTTTCCGTTCTCTTCTAGAATGATGAACCACGTTTCTTTTTCGTTCATAACGCCTCTTGAGGTTCCAGAAGGTCGTTTGAAGTTAAGAATGTATTTTTGGTAGGTGGCTTTCATAAAAAAGAAAATAGATAATAGAAAATAGACTTGCGAATTACTCTAGAACGCGTAAAATCTTTTTGAAGTTTTCTGATGGTAGGCCAAATTTTTGGAACTCTTTAAAATCATCATTTACTTGCTCTTTCCAAGTTTTATTGCTTTCTATGTTTTGATTTGAAAATGATTTATGAAGGGCTTTGGCCATTGACAATCGATTGGTAAACATATAGACATGAGCCAACTTCAATTGAAAAATAATATCGGATGGACTAAGTTTTAACCCTGTGTTGTAAGCTTGTTCTGCTTTGGCGAATTGTTTGGTTACCAAATAATAGCCACCCAACAAGGCATAATCAGCACTTGTGGCTTTGTTTTTATTGATGATGTCTGTATTAATAACTTCAATGGCTTCTTGAATCTTTCCTTTGTTGAATAAGGCAACCGATTTATTTCTTATTGCTCCGTAATATTTATTGATTTCACCAGTTTGACGTAAGCTTTCCTCAATAGCTAACTCTGTAGCTCTATTTTTTTCAACAGCAAGCAATTGATTGTATTCACTTGCTTTATATTTCTTGGAAATGTTTTCTAGAAACAAAGCGTAGAATTCTTCTTTCTTGTTTAATGATTTAGCTAACTCTAGATTTTGAGCTACTTTGAGTAATTCTTTTTTAGTATCGTTATTCCAACCACGACTGGCTTTATTATCAATCCAAGGCACTACTTCTAGGATTACTTTTTCTTTCATCACCCAATTATCGCTTTCGAAAACGAAGTAAAGATTTTGAGTTTTAGCAGTAATACAATCCGAATCTTTGGTTTTAAGCAATCGCGCTTCTTTGTTGACAGGTGTTTCTTGATACAAACAAGCTTTGTTGGGTTTTTCAGCTGTTAGAAACTCCTCAGCCTCTTTGGATTGCGAGAAAATAGCATATTTGGTTTTGTCGTCACCAGAAATAGAAGATGCTAAAAAAATAACTCCAGCAGTTCCTTGACTGATTCCTGTTGGATCGGGAATGGCTTTAAGAACTGAAACCAAACTAGAAGATAGTTTTTGGTTGTCGTCTAGAAGTGTAATTCGGTAAACTATCTCTGTAGTTCCTTCGGGAAAATCGGCTGTTTTGATTACTTTTTTCTCTCCGGCTTTAAGAATAATAGTTTCGCTGGTGGTTCGAACATTGTCCCAATAACCGTCTTTAGATTGTGCAGAAGCTATTGTTGCTGTGAAAAATAAGACAACAATTTTTATTTTTTGAACCATTAAGATATTAAGTTTCATTAAGATTTTTGTTTATTTTTAAAATCAGATGTTGTTTTAGATTCTGATTTCTATTCAATACAATTACTAATTAGCCCTGATGGAAGCAACTACCATGTAGTGCGAACAGCAGGAATAAGGTTGATAACAATTACCATACCATTCGCTCCTAAATTTAAAGCTTAATACTTTGACCGATTTCTAATAACATTAGGTCTTTGCCTGCATCAAAGAATTTCTTTTTGGCTTCGTCGTGGTTGATTTCGATATATCCGAAGGTGTCGAAGTGCACTCCGAGTACTTTATCGCAATCTACAAAATCGGAAGCAAGAATGGCGTCTTCAACATCCATAGTGAAGTTGTTTCCGATGGACAAAATTGCCAAATCTAGTTTGGTGCGCATTGGAATAAGTTTCATATCCATTGTAAGCGCTGTATCTCCAGAGATATAAATGTTTTTGTGTTCGCCTTCAATTACAAAACCGCATGGATTTCCGCCATAGCTTCCATCTGGGAAAGAACTTGAGTGAATGGCATTAACAAGTTTTACTTTACCAAAATCAAATTGCCAACTTCCGCCATGATTCATAGGATGGTATTTTAAGCCTTTATTTCCGTAATGCACTGCTACTTCATAGTTAGAGACAATAGTTGCGTCTGTGCGCTTTGCAATAGCTTCTGCATCGAGAATGTGGTCTTGGTGTGCGTGAGTAAGTAAAATATAATCTGCTTTGAGCGAATTTATATCAATATGACTTGCTTTTGGATTGGCAGTGATGAATGGATCGACCAAGATATTTTTTCCGCTTACTTCAATTCCGATGCAAGCGTGTCCGTAGAATGTGATTTTCATTTTAATTAAATTTTAATTAGTATAAAAAATTAAAAAGTCAGAGAGTAAATAGATAAGTGATAACGACAATAACACCGATAATAGAAATGTGCTAAGCGCCAATTTCTTTAATTCAGGATCTAATAATTTGTGTTCTTTATTTTTAGCTACTCTTTTAAGATGTGCGATTATAGGAAAATAAGCAATTAAGAAGAAATACAAATCAAAATTGAATCGTCCTGGGTTTGGATCTCTATAGCTGAAATCGAAAATTAAGGCAAAAGCTAGCATTAGAACCATTGCTGTAATGATTAAGAAATAATGATACTTTTTAGCCCAAGCTCCACCATTTTTAACAACAATAGTATTTTTACCCGACTTTCTATCGGATTCTTCGTCACGCATGTTGTTTAGGTTTAAAACCCCTACACTCAACAATCCGATTGCTGTTGCTGGAAGAAATAACAACCAATCAATTTGTTTGGCAAACATAAAGTATACTCCAAAAGTACTTACCAATCCGAAGAACGTAAATACAAAAATATCGCCTAAGCCTCTGTAACCATAAGGGTTTTTACCAACAGTATAACGAATAGCTGATGCAATAGCTAGAATTCCTAAAACAAAGAAAATAATAGAGTAAAGAAAATACTTTCCTTTGAAGGATACGTAAATCAATAACATTGCTGAAACTAAGGTCAAAAATGCTGTAATGAATATAGCATAACGCATTTCACCTGGCGTGATTAATCCACTTTGAATGGCACGCTTTGGTCCTATTCTATCCTCGTTGTCTGTTCCTTTTACTCCATCTCCATAATCGTTGGCGAAATTGGAAAGGATTTGCAATCCTAAGGTAGTAGAAAGTGCTAAAATCACAATTTTCCAATTGAAAATTCCTTGAGACATAGCGTAGAAACTACCTACCAATATTCCGGATACAGAAAGTGGTAAGGTTCTTACTCGAGCGGCTTCAATCCAGTGTTTCATTTTATTTTAGATATTAGATTTTAGATATTAGATTTTAGATATTAGATTTTAGATATTAGATATTTTTTTATATTTAATATCTAATATCTAATATTATTATTACATCCAGTTGCTGTCTGAGGTTTCTATTTCGTACAGCCAAAGGTTTACGTATTCTTTTATTGTATTGTATTCGCCTAAATAAAACGATAGGTTTCCTCCTGCTGTGTGCAAAGTTAACGAACCTATATTTAGATTTTTGTGCCAAAACAATTGTGAGGTTGTAATGGCTTGTATTTTTTTAATTTCGATTATTTCATTGTCTACATCCCAAGCGCCACTTTGTTTGATGATATGATTATCACTTACAAATAAACGGTAATTTCTGAATCCGAATACGTGAATTAATAACAAAAATACTGTATAAAAAACAGCAAAATGGCTGTATTGAAATACAATGGCATCTACTTTAGTACCAAAGATAAAAAATCCTGTTAAAGGTAAGATAATTGTTAGAAAAATAGAGAAAACTAATTTACGAAAATTAGGTCGCATCATCACTCCTCTTTCTGGTAATTGATTGAAAAGCAGTTTTAGAATTTCATCGCGCTCTTGCGAATTACATCCCGGAATTTCAATTAAATTCTTTTTCTGCTTCTGTTCATCGCTTGTTGCTTGCTTGATTTTGATTTCGAGTACATCAAGTTTTTTCTGAAAGAAATTTCTTGAAATGTTTACGATTTGCACTTTCTCGGGTTTTAGAATAGTACTTTCTGTGTTGATTAATCCGTAAGAAAGTAATAAAGAACCTTTTTGCTTAGCGATAGAAAAATTGAAATACTTTACTATTGTTCTAACAATATTAATTAGAAATATAATAGTAAACATCACTACAACGAATACAAGAATGGCATAGATAACTGGATAATTGCTTATTGCTGTCTCGATTTTATCTTCGTCAATAACATCTTCTTTTCCTATTTGATGTAGGTTTTCTAGAATGGTAAAGAAGAACGTTAGAATTAAACCAATGCTTTTTACATAATTAGAAGTAATTCCAATTTTAAACAAACTAACAAGATTGATTTTTAGAAAAGGATGTGTTTCTGATGTTTGAATTACCTCTTGAACCTCAACAGTATTTTCATCGGAAACAACTGTTTTTAGATTTTCATTGTCTAATAATTTTGATTTCAATGCCAATGCCAATGGATGCGAAATAGCTTTGATGTTGCCTTCTTTTTTATCACTACCCGCAGTATCGACACTTAAAGCATAAACACCTATAAGGCGCTGCACAAGATTTTGATGAATGTTTACTTGTTGGATTTTATTCAGTTGGATGGTAGTTTTAGTTTTGTTGATTACACCATCGTTCACAATAAACTCGTCGTTAACATCGTCGATATAGAATGTGAAATTTAAATATCTTAAATAAGCAATGACACCAACAACTACAATTGCACCAATGATTGCTAAAAACACATACAATTTGCTAAGATTATCTGCTTTAAAAAGAGAAATCAGAATAATAGGCCAAAAAGCCCTTGCAAATTTTTGCAAAGAATCAACAAACATGACCAAGATTCCAATGGAAGATTGTCTTTGTGGCTGATTGAAATTGGTTTCCATTACAGTTGCTTTTGAATTTTACCCATCAATAACTGTTTGATGTTTTCTGCTTCTTCTTTTTCAATTCCGGGTATTTCTAAATCGCTTGAGCTTCCTCCAGCAGTGAAGATTTCTACTTTGGCTAAACCAAAAATTCTAGAAACAAAACCTTCATGTAATGCAACGTGTTGTACTCTATTATAAGGAATTACCATAGTATTGGTTGAAATAATACCACTTCTGTAAATTACATCGTGATTTCTGAAGGCATAAGCTTTTTTCTTAAAACTCAAAATTGAAAAAAACAAAATACAAATAGATAAAAATAATGCCGTGGCACCTAATCGAATTTTTCCTTCATAGGAAACAACTTCATCATCAAAAACTATAAACAAAAATAAAACCACAACCAAAATCGATATGATAATTAAAGAATTTATCAAAACAACCTTAAAATATTTTGGATGCAAAGGTGTCAATTGCACTTCTTCATATCGAGGAAGTTGCTTGGTATCTATAACTTCGTTAGTGAATTCTTCCATAGTTGAAATTAAATCTTTTGTTTATATAAGGGTAAAAACTGCAATACTATTTTATGAGATTCCTCCGGAATGACAAACTTGTGTTTAAACTGATAACCGACAACTGAACACTGACAACTAAATTAAGGCAGCCATTTTTTATCGAAGTTAGGTTTACGTTTTTCTAGGAACGCATCTCTTCCTTCTTTGGCTTCGTCGGTCATGTAAGCTAATCTTGTTGCTTCTCCTGCAAAAACTTGTTGTCCTACCATTCCATCGTCGGTTAAATTCATAGCGAATTTTAGCATTTTAATAGACGTTGGTGATTTAGCTAATATTTCTTGTGCCCATTCGTAGGCAGTGGCTTCTAATTCATCGTGCGGAATTACGGCATTAACCATTCCCATATCAAAAGCTTCTTGTGCAGAATAGTTTCTTCCTAAGAAAAAGATTTCTCTAGCTTTCTTTTGTCCGACCATTTTAGCCAAATAAGCTGAACCATATCCGCCATCAAAACTAGTTACATCGGCATCGGTTTGTTTGAAAATAGCGTGTTCTTTACTGGCAAGTGTCAAATCGCAAACTACATGTAGACTATGTCCGCCACCAACTGCCCAACCAGGAACCACACAAATTACCGCTTTTGGCATAAAACGAATTAGTCTTTGTACGTCTAAAATATTTAATCTGTGATATCCGTCGTCACCTACATACCCTTGATGTCCTCTTGCTTTTTGGTCTCCACCACTACAAAATGACCAGATTCCGTCTTTAGAACTTGGACCTTCAGCAGAAAGTAAAACCACTCCGATAGAAGTATCTTCTTGTGCATCGTGAAAGGCTTGTAGCAACTCTGCTGTAGTTTTTGGACGAAACGCATTGCGAACGTCTGGTCGATTGAATGCAATTCTCGCTACTCCATTGCATTTTTTATAGGTTATATCTTCAAATTCTTTAGCGACTACCCAATTAATTTCTGACATATTCTTTTTTTTAAGCGTAAAAATACTATTTTTATGACTTATTTAAAAAGAAAGTTCTTTATGAAAAATTTATTTGTTGCTTTATTTGTTTTAACCTCTTCATTAACAGCTACATCACAAGTAAAAGCAACCGCTTTTCCTGATGCAGGATTTATGGCTGCCTTTCCAACAAAGCCAGAAGTGGAGAAAAACCAAATTGATACTAAAGTTGGAAAAATACAAAGTACCTCTTACAGTTGTGAAGGTGAAGATTTTGTTATAGTGTTATCAGAAAATGTTTATCCTGCAGAATTAATTACAAAACTTGGTGATACAGGTGTTGATGGAATTCTTGATGGTGTTAAAAACGGAGCTATAAAAAATGTTGAAGCCCAAATGGAAGGAAAATATGCCCCAACATTGGATGAAAAATATTTATACAACGAAAAATACAAAGCCATAAGATTTGCAGGAACTACTGCGGAAGTTGATATGGAAACTTTTTGTATTGTTAAAGAAAATCATTTCTTTATTGTGATATTAATGGGAAATACCAAATCAGAAGCTGCTACACAATTTGTAAAATCGTTTAAATTAATTGAAAAATAATAATGAAAAAATTATTTCTATTAAGTTTTTTAATTTCAACCCTTTTTATCAATTCTCAAACACTAGATACTAATTTTGGAAACTCCGGAATTGTAACTCATCAATACTCTACAACTGCGAGCACAGATATCACCTATGCTGCGGCTATGCAAAGTGATGGTAAGATTGTTTATGTTGGTAGAGATTTTAATCTTACAAATGCATTTGTTTGTAGAATAACTACTTCTGGTCAACTTGATACTTCTTTTAATAATTATGGTTTTAAAAAAATTAATTTAACTTGTTTAGAAAATGTTTTTATTCAAGCCGATGGTAAAATTTTAGTATCGGGAAGTAATACTCTCTTGAGATTAAACAGTGATGGAAGTCAAGATAATTCATTTAATTCTGATGGCTCACTTTTACTTTCAATAAACTCTCAACCTTTAATTACTAAATCTATAGTTCAACAAAGTGATGGCAAGATTTTAGTATCCGGATATGCTTCAAACAGCAACAAATATGACTTTGCGATTAGTAGATTAAATAGCGACGGAAGTTATGATACTACTTTTGACACTGACGGAACTGCACTATTTTCAATAGGAAATACAAATGACCTAGCCTATGGAATAGCATTACAAACTGACGGTAAAATCATATTAACAGGACAAACTAGTAATGCAGGAGATTATGATTTTGCTACAATTAGAATAAATAGTGATGGATCACTTGATACCACATTTGCAAATCTAGGAAAAGCTATTCAACAATCTTTTGGACAAGATTATGGAAGATCAATAGATATTGATCCTAATGGTAAAATTTTAATTGTTGGTTGTGGTAATAATAATAAACTTTACGCTTTACGATATAATACAGATGGAAGTTTAGATGCAACATTTGATAATGATGGAATTTTAATATCAACAATTAACTTATCAACATCTACTTCTGTCAACAGTTTTACCTCAAGAAAACCAAAAATTAAATATTTAAGCAATGGTAAAATTTTGATATCTGGAACATCAAATTCTAATTTTGCTTTAATACAATTAAATAATAATGGTTCTTTAGACAACTCATTTGGCACAAACGGCATTGTTGAATTCGATGTTTTATCAGGTGATTCTTCAAATTTCTTATTTGTAACATCAAATAACAAAATTATAACCGGTGGCGGAGTATTTGACGGATCACTCATCTACAAAATACAAAAATTACAATTTACAAATACAGGTGTTTTGGAAAACTCATCTAATTATAATTTATATCTTGGAAGTGATAGTATTCTTAAAATGTTGGAACAACCAAATGGGAAAATTATTGCACTACTAGACTCTCCAGAAGGACAATCTTTAAGAAGATATAATCAAGATGGAACCATAGACACATCATTTGGAAACAATGGTGCTATTGAAAATTTTCCAGATACTATTTTTAAAATAGAAAAACAAAATGATAAAATACTTGTTTCGTTTCGAAATGAACTTTTTATTCACAGATATACTAATGATGGGGTTTTAGATACTTCATTTGGAATAAACGGAATAGTTGATTTTACATTGAATACTCCAAATTATGTAAGTTTCGTTGATAAGTTGTTTTATGACCAAAACTCTGGATTTGTTTATATGGCATTTGATTATGATGAAAGTATTGACAACCCTAATGTAAGCACTTACCTCCGTAGTTATGGAATTTTGAGATTAAACAATGATGGTACAATTGATACTTCTTTTGGCATTAATGGAATTGGAAAAATGAGATTTGATTTCTACAATACTTCTTCCAATGAATTTCCATCTGAAATTTGTATTCAATCAAATGGTAAAATAGTTGTTGCTGGATTTTTAAATACAACTGATGGTTTAGCTGATAAAGTTGTTGGTATTACTAGATTTAATTATAGTGGAATATTAGATGCTAGTTTTGGTAATAATGGTAAGATAATTGCACAAACTGGTAACAACACTTATCCACGACAAATTATAAATTTAAATAATGATAAATTTATTTTAAATGTAAGCAATCAAGTTTCTGATAATTATGTATCTAGTTCTTTAAAATATGACGTAAATGGAACTTTAGACACAACTTTTGGAACAAATGGAGTTGTTTCAGATGGAAATTATAACATAGATATGATTTTACAACCCGATGGAAAAATAGTTAAAGCTGGAGAACTTAACTCACAATTTGGCATAAAAAGATTTAACTTAAACGGTTCAATCGATACAACATTTGGTAATAATGGCGTCATTATCACTCCTATATTTTATTCTTCAAACATAAATGAAATTTTACTGCTACAAGATAATAAATTATTAGCTGGAGGAGGTTCATTTAATGGAACTAATAATTTGGGAACATTTGCAAAATACACCGACTTAAACTTAGGAACTTTAAATTTTATTGAAAATAGTAACTCAATCCTAATTTATCCTAACCCAATAGAAACAAATGCTAATTTCGAATTTACACTTGCAAACGAAGAAAATATATCAATTGAAATTATAGATTTACAAGGTAAAATAGTAAAAACTATTATTAAAAATAAGGTCATAAATGCAGGTAATCACATTCAAAATATCGATTTAAATGATAACTTAGCTGCAGGAAACTATATTTTAAAATTTACTACTAGTAAAGGCAGTCAATCAATAAAAATAATTAAAAAATAATAATGAAAAAACTACTTTTCTCCATCGGATTACTTTCTATTGCTTATGGAAGTTATTCGCAGACTTATGAATTTCAAACCGTTAAAGACATTGAAGCCAATCCTGTAATTTCTCAAGATGTTACTGGAACTTGTTGGAGTTTTTCTACCACTTCTTTTTTAGAAGCTGAGATTATTCGCCTTACAGGAAAGAAAATCGATTTATCTGAAATGTATAATGTTAGAAATACCTATCCCAAAAAAGCATGGAATTATGTTATGCGTCAAGGCAAAGCACAATTTGGCGAAGGTGGTTTGGCTCACGATGTCATCAACAGCGCAGAAGATTTTGGTTTGGTACCACAAAGTACTTACACTGGAAAGTTGAATGCTGACGACAAATACAACCATGCAGAAATGACGGCTGTTCTAGAAGCTATGTTGAAAACCTATGTTTCCAATCCGGGACAAAAGTTATCGCCACAATGGAAAGAAGCTATCAACGCTGTTTTGGATGTTTACATGGGTAAAAACGTAACCGAATTCACTTATGAAGGTAAAAAATACACCCCAATGAGTTTTATGGAACTAACTAAAGTAAATCCGAAAGACTATGTTACAATTTCATCCTTTACTCATGAGGCATACAACAAACCTTTCTTATTAGATATTCCTGATAATTTTTCGAATGGTTTGTTTTACAATTTAACTTTGGATGAGTATGTTCAAAATATTGATAACGCAATTGACAATGGTTTTACCGTTGCTTTAGATTGTGATGTTTCTGAAAGCACTTTTTCTGGTAAAAATGGTGTGGCTGTAGTGGCAGAAAAAGATGAAGATTCAAAAGTAATTACAACAGAAATCAAACCTGAGAAAAACATTACGGCAGAATACCGTCAATCTCAGTTTGAAAATCTTACTACACAAGACGACCATTTGATGCATATTGTTGGAAAAGTGAAAGATCAAACAGGTAAACTATATTACAAAGTAAAAAACTCTTGGGGTTCAAAATCAGGTAAAGATGGTTTTGTTTATATGAGTGTTTCTTATTTGAAATTGAAAAGTATCTCCGTACTTTTGCACAAAGATGGTTTGACAAAAGCTACCAAATCTAAATTAGGATTATAAAAAATGAAACGATTTCTATCCACAAAAAACACTTTTACCATTGCTATCCTATGGGGTTTGGTATTGTTTTTAATTACTATGTTAGTTTTAAACTTAACCAAAGGAAATATTCCTGTTGCTCCCATTATCATTATATCCTTGGTAACTGCTTTTATTCTTTGGGTTTTGTTGGATACGAGATATGTTATTAAAAACAACTTTCTTTTATATCGTTCGGGACCAATTCGTGGTAGAGTTGATATCACCAAAATCAAATCTATAAAGCGTTTTTCAGGATTGAATGTTCCTGTAATGTTGAAACCAGCTTTAGACACTAAAGGTTTTATTGTGACTTACAATCAGTTTGATGATTTGTTTATTTCACCAAAAATGAGTGATATTTTTATTGAAGAAATTAAGAAGATAAATCCGAAAATTGAAGTGATTTAATACAAAAAAGGTAAGCGTAATGCTTACCTTTTTTATTTATCCTATTTTGACAGAAGTCATTGTTAACGAGCCACCAACTGGCTTATCATTAAAGAAACTTACTTCATCTTTACTGTCTTGCAATGCAATGCTGTACAACAGCGGATAATAATGATCTGGTGTTGGAATAGCAAGTTTGGCAGCTGCATTAAGTTTCTCGTATTCAATTAGCGATTTGAAATCATTATTTCCTATTTTTTCTTTGAATATAGTATTCATTTCTATTGCCCAATCAAAACCATATTCAGGTTCTTGCAGTTTGTCCCAAGCTACCATTCGAAGGTTGTGTACCATATTTCCGCTTCCAATAATCAGAACTCCTTTTTTTCTTAAAGAAGCCAATTGCTTGGCCAAATCATAGTGATATTGTGGAGGTTTGTTATAATCAATGCTCAATTGCAATACAGGAATATCGGCATTGGGATACATGTGACGCACTACTGTCCAAGTTCCGTGGTCTAAACCCCAATCGTGGTCTAAACCAACATTGGTTGAGGTGATTAATTCGGAGGTTGCTTTTGCTAATTCTGGACTTCCTTTTGCAGGATATTCTACATCAAACAAAGCTTGCGGAAAACCACCAAAATCATGAATCGTTTTAGGATTTTCCATAGCGGTAATGTGTGTTCCATTCGTTAACCAGTGAGCTGAGATAACTAAAACAGCTTTAGGTTTCGGAATTTCTTTTCCGAATTTTGACCAAGTTCTTGAAAACTCATTGTCCTCAATTCCGTTCATTGGTGAACCGTGACCAATAAACAATGCTGGAAGTTTTTCTTCTTGTTCTGTTAACTCTTTAGTCCAATTGTAAAAAGGCTGTAATGATGCCATAGCTGCTCCTCCTATTAGTGCTTTTATGAATGTTTTTCTTTCCAATATTCTAACATTTGTATATACAAATATATGAAATTATTTCCTATACTAAATAATAATTAACAACGTTTTAAATCTTAAATAAAACTCATGAAAATTAAAATACTAATTATACTTACGTTTTTTATATTCTCTACTGTAAATCAAAAGGCAAAAAGTGATTATTCTATAGCTAAAAACAAAATTGAAACACAACGAAAAGCAATAAAAGCTAACTATTTGAAGGCTTCTGCACAAGAAAAGAAAGCATTATTACAATCTACTAAACAAGTAATAACTAAAAATTTAACGTCCACAATAATTCCGTTTTGGTATGGAACAAAATGGTCTTTTGATGGTTATACTGCAATTCCAAAGCAAGGTGAAATTGCTTGTGGTTATTTTGTTTCAACAACTTTAAGTCACGCTGGCTTTAAATTAAACCGCTATAAATTGGCACAAAAAGATCCAAAAAAAGAAGCTGAACTACTTCAAATAAATGGAGTAATTGAAGTTTTAGAAAAAAGTCCGAGTGAACTTAAAAAACATTTTATCGCTACTAAAAAAGACGGACTATATTTTGTGGGTTTAGATTTTCACGTTGGGTATTTACTGAAAGAAAACAATGAAGTATTTTTCATTCATTCCAATTACATCAATCATGAAGGCGTAAAAAAAGAAAGTATAACAGAATCGAAAGCTTTTGTAAGTAAAAAATACTACATCGTTGCTATTACCGAAAATGAAAAACTAGTTGAAAAATGGATTTTGAATGAAACGGTATTAACTAATTAGATCACTACTTTCAAAATAAATAAAAATTAAATAAAATACTCCACATTTCGACGCAACCTTTTTGGTTTTTCTGCATCAATAAATAAAACTTTATTTATGAGAAAAACTTTACTCCTCCTATTTTGTTTACAATCTCTTATAATATCTTCTCAAATATTAGACCCTACTTTTGGCACTAATGGCATTGCAAACAATCAGTTAACAAATTTTACTAGTACAGATATTTGTCACAAAGCAGCTATACAAAGTGATGATAAATTAGTTTACGTCGGACAAAGCGATATAGGTTATTACATCGCAAGAACAAATATTAATGGTACTTTAGATACTTCTTTTAACGACATTGGATATAAACATACTGGTAGAGTGAATTCAATAGCCATCCTATCTAATGGACAAATAATTTATGATATAGGTACAGGATTATTTTTACTGAATAGTGATGGAAGTGTTGATACATCATTTGGAAATCAAGGTTTTGTATCACTTGATTATAATTCAAATTATATTACCATCATATCAATTAAAATTCAAAACGATGGTAAAATTTTAGTCTTAGGAAAGTCCTCAGATGATTTTTGTACAATAAGACTAAATCCAAATGGAAGTTATGATACTACATTTGATGTAGACGGAAAGGCAATTTTAAGTGTAGGCGTTAGTAAAGATGAGCCTTCGGAAATAGAAATACAAACAGACGGAAAAATAGTTATTACTGGTCGGTCAACTGATAGTACTCCTACACCAGATATAACTGAAATAGTAACCTTTAGGTATTTATCCAATGGAACTTTAGATACTGCTTTTGCTGTCAATGGCATTTCAAAAATAGATTTTGGTCCTAGTAGTATGGATTTACCTCAAGATTTAAAAATACAACCAGACGGAAAAATTGTATTGTTATGTCATATACAAAATTACAAAATAACACTTCTTCGATTTAACAGTAATGGAACTTATGATACCACTTTTGATTTGGATGGTATACTAAATACAAACTATACCGATTATCAAACTCAAAGTGCCAAGCCTAAATTAATAATAAAACCTAATGGTAAAATTTTATGCTCTTTTTCAAGAAGTAAAATTTTCAACTTAATGCAAATTAATTCTGATGGATCACCAGATAATACTTTTGGTGTTAACAGCTTATCGTCTTATAACAATGGTGAACTTTGTACTTCAAAATACCTTTTTATCAACTCACTAGGAACTATTGTAACAGGTGGTAGAAGTCTTCTCACAATCACTTCTACAAACTATTTCACTAAAACTACAAATGTATCATTCAATACAAATGGGATTTTTCAAAATTCAACTAGTTTCAATGTTTTTAGCAGTTATGATGACATAAAAAATATTTGTGAATTAAGCACCGGAAAAACAATTGCTTTGACTTTAAATAAAAATAGTAATATACTTGAAACATCTTCTTCACTTGTGCGTTTCAATTCAGATGGAAGTATTGATACTACCTATGGTAGTAACGGTTTAATACCATTCCCAATTAAATTTGAAGAATTAAAGAAATGTTCCAATGATAAAGTTATTTTAAATGCATCGTCAAGTCTTCACAAACTTAATGAAGATGGTACCTATGACACTAACTTTGGAACTAACGGAATTGTCGATTTTAGTAGCTCAAATGGCTCTATTGCAAGATCATTTCGAGCTATTGAAGTTACAGATAATGATCAAATTTATGCATTACTTTATAATATTAATTCAAGTATTGGTGAAGGATTATTTTCAATGGAATTAGTTCGATTAAATGCGAACGGATCAATTGACACCACATTTGGAACTAATGGATATGCACTTTATCGCTTCAATAGTAATAGTAATGTTGACAACGAGATTCCTTATTGTTTAACTATTTTATCTAACGGACAAATTGTTGTTTCTGGAGCAGTTTATTTAAGTCCACATTATATAAATTATTTTGATTTTGGTATTGGAAGTATGAAATACAATACCAATGGTACTTTAGACACTTCCTTTGGAACTAATGGTAAAGTTTTAAGTACTTTTAATAATGTCTATATTCCTAAACAAATTGTTTGTACTACTAATGATGAAATAATAATAAATGCTCTTGATTTTCAGGATGGTAGTACTGGTGCTATAATTAAATATAATTCTAATGGTTCATTAGATTCCTCTTATGGAACAAATGGAGTTGTAGATGATTTATTTCTTAATAATGATATGATTATCCAACCCGATAATAAAATTTTAAAAACTGGTCAACTAAATAATGACATTACTACAGTTCGATACAATACCAATGGAACACTAGATACCACATTTGGAAATCAAGGTTATTTGACTACAATAATTAATCAACATTCGAGTCCAAACGATTTATTGTTACTTTCTAATGGGAGTTTATTGATTGCAGGAAATTCAAGTAATACTGGTATTTATGCTTCTCAAGCAAGATATACAGATTTGAATTTTGTAATTAATAATAACACTCAAAGCAATAAAACTGTTTTCTATCCAAATCCGATTAGAAATACAGCTAATTTTGATTTTTTATTAGAAAAAGATGGCATAATTAGTATTGAAATTGTTGATTTACAAGGAAAAGTTGTTCAAAATATAGTTAAAGAAAAATTTACAAAAAAAGGAAAATATAGTAAAATAGTTACAATGCAAAGTGACATTGCTGCAGGAAACTATTTTATCAGACTTTCAACACCTTTAAAAAATCAATCTTTAAAAATTATAAAAATCGATTAATTAATTCAAAATGAAGTCACAAAAAAAGCACTGAATTCAGTGCTTTTTTTTATTGTATTAGGTAAATCCCATCGTCTTTAATTTCAATCAATTTCTCTTTGTACAAAAGTCCGATTGCTTTCTTAAAGGTTTTCTTACTCATTTTCAAAACCGTCTTAATATCTTCTGGATTAGAATTGTCATTCAATCGTAAGAAACCTCTACTGGCTCTCAATTCGTTCATGATAATTTCTGAATTGGGTTCGATGTTTTCAAAACCTTGTTTGTGCAACGAAACATCAATTTTTCCGTCAGGACGAACCAATTTTATATAGCCTTTCATTTTGTCACCAGTACGAATGGCATCGTCATAAACTTCATCTTTATATACCAAACCTTTATGCTTTTGGTTAATAATAACGTTGATTCCGATTTCGGTAATGTGTGAAATAATTAAATCTACTTCTTCTCCTTTTTCAACTGTGATGTTTTCGTTATCTAAAAACTGATTGGTTTTGCTAGAAGCCACTAACCTATTGGTTTTTTCGTCCATATAAAGATACACTAGATAGCGT
>JAAFHW010000005.1 GCA_013298525.1 Flavobacteriia bacterium | reverse complement strand
GACAAAAAAAAGACAAGTTCAAAAAAATGAATTTGTCTTTTTTTGTGGGCGATGAGGGGTTCGAACCCCCGACCCCCTCGGTGTAAACGAGGTGCTCTGAACCAGCTGAGCTAATCGCCCGATAATGCTTGTTATATTATCAGTAAAATTGATAAAAGTGGTGGGCGATGAGGGGTTCGAACCCCCGACCCCCTCGGTGTAAACGAGGTGCTCTGAACCAGCTGAGCTAATCGCCCTTTTATCATGATTATGATTTCTCTTAATCAGGGTGCAAATATAAAGCTTATTTTTAAATCTGCAAACATTTTTTATAAAACTTCTGCTGCTACAAAAGTACTTCCGCCTATGTATATAAAGTCTTTTTTAGTAGATGATTTCAAAGCTTCTTGATAAGCGTTTGAAATAGAATTATATACTTTTCCGTTTAATTGGAAATCCGCAGCTTTTTTTTGTAAAATTTCTGCATTTAATCCTCTTGGAATATTTGGTTTGCAGAAATAATATTTTGCATTTTTAGGGAATAAAGGCAAAATTTCATTTAAATCTTTATCATTTACTACTCCTAATACAATATGTAATTGTTCGAATTTTTCATTTTGGATTTGATTTAGAACTATTTTTAATCCATGTGAATTGTGAGCTGTATCACATATTACTTTTGGATTTTTCTTTAATTGTTGCCATCTTCCTTGTAATCCAGTGTTTTTTATTACTTTTTGAAATCCATTCTTGATGTTTTCTTCGGATATTTTAAATTCATTTTGACTTTGTAAAACTTTAATGGTTTGAAGAACAGTTTTTTTATTATGAGTTTGATAATCACCTAATAATTCCGATTGATAAGTTTCTCCAATTAAATCAGATGCAAAGAAAATATTAGAATTAGTTTCTTTAGCTTTATTTAGAAAAACATTTTTTGTTTCTAAGGTGTATTCTCCAATCACAATTGGAGTATCATTTTTAATTATTCCAGCTTTTTCGAATGCAATAGCTTCTAATGTGTTTCCTAGAAATTGTGTGTGATCTAAACCAATATTTGTTATTACTGAAACTAAAGGTTTTATGATGTTGGTTGAATCTAATCTTCCACCCATACCAACTTCAATTATATTGATATCCGTTTTCTCTTTTTTAAAGTATTCAAAAGCTAGTCCGACGGTCATTTCGAAGAAGCTTAATTGGTTTTCTTCAAAGAAAGATTTATTTTTTAATATAAATTTACAAACAAATTCTTCTGATATTTCTTTGCCGTTTATCTTAATTCGTTCTCTATAATCCTTTAAATGTGGTGATGTATAAAGTCCAACTTTATAACCAGCTTCTTGTAAAACGGATGCTAGTAGGTGAGAAGTAGAGCCTTTACCGTTAGTTCCTGCAACATGAATACATTTTAAATCTCTTTCAGGATGACTTAAGTGTTTAGAAAGTAATATAGTATTAGTTAAATCTTTTTTATAAGCCGATGCACCTTGTGTTTGATACATAGGTAGTTGGCTAAACATCCAATTTATAGTTTCTTGATAGTTCATTTCTTTTTAATAAAATAATCTTAAAACAAAATATTTTCCCAATTTTGTAGTTTAATATTGTATTAGAATTTATCTTTAGTGCAAATTTGAGATTATTTTTAACAACTAAATCAAAAATCTAAATTATATGATTAATTTTTTTCTTCAAGTCCAAAATGATACTATCGCTCAAGCTACAGGAGCAGTAATTGAAGGCACTGTAAAAACTACTGAAATTTCTGTTTTGGGATTTATTTTAAAAGGAGGTTTTTTCCTTATTCCAATTGCTCTTTTACTTTTTTATACTTTTTATATAATTATCGAGCGTTATTTATATATCCATAAACGTGCAGTGATTGATCCAAATTTAATTCGTGATATTCGTGATAATTTGAATGCAGGAAATATTGATATGGCAGTTTCTGTTGCCGATAGAAGTAATACAGCATCAGGTTATGTCCTTAGAGAAGGTATTCTTACCATTGGAAGACCAATTTCAGAAATTGAATCCAATATGGAGCGTGCTGCTAATATTGAAGTAGGCGAAATGGAAAAGAAACTTGGCCAATTAGGACTTATTGCAGGTATTGCACCAACTTTTGGTTTTATTGGAACTATTTCAGGAGTTATTAAAATTTTCTACAGTATTTCTCAAACGGAAGATATTAGTATAGGTAACATTTCAGGAGGGTTGTATGAAAAAATGATTAGTTCTGGAGCAGGATTAGTTGTTGGTATTATTGCTTATTCTGCTTACCACTTATATAATGGTAGAATTGATAGTTTCACCTTAGCAATTCAAAAACAAGTACTTGATTTTGTTAACATAATTCAACGTCCAAATGGTAAAACGAAATAAACGATTTCATGCAGAAGTCGCTACATCATCTTTGAGCGACATTATGTTTTTCTTGCTGTTGTTTTTCTTAATCATTTCCACATTGGCAAACCCTAATGTGATAAAAATGACTTTGCCAAAATCAAAAACAAGTGAAAAAACCAACAAGCAACTGATAAGTCTGTCCGTAACAGAAGACAAACGTTTTTATCTTGACAAGCAAGAAGTGGCTTTCGATCAACTTGAAGCTTCATTGTTAGCTCAAATGGGCGATGCAAAAGACCAAACAGTTGTGGTTAGAATTCCATTTAATCTTCAAGTGCAAGATTTAGTTGATGTATTACAAATAGGCGTAAAGAACAAATTGAAGTTTGTTATAGCAACTAATAATTCTAAATATTAGCGAATGGTTCGGGATTTATTAGTAATCCATTTTCCTGCTTTTCATTACAATAAAAAATGCTTCCAAACAATGGAAGCATTTTTTATTTTCTCTACAATCAGGGCTAGATTGCCATTGTATTGAATATTTATTAATCTTTTAAACTGAAATTGTATTTTATAGTTCCAACTTGCTTTTCAGTTCCGTCAGGACTTGCGCTCCATTTGGTGTTCATTGCTGCAATTCTAGCTTGACTTGCTAAACAGCTTGCGGCATTGGTTGTTCCTCTTGCTCCAGGTTTAGCTTCAATTACGTTTCCATTTTTGTCAACTGTGATTTGAACAACAACAATTCCTTCTTCGTTACAATTGTAAGCAGGTTGAGGCTTGCTTAAAGCCTTTCTACCATTTAAAGCATATCCAGAACCATTTCCTAAACCATTACCACTTCCGTTTCCGCCACCACTTCCAGAACCGCTTCCAGGTCCTGTTCCAGTTCCATTGCCAGGTCCGTTTCCTCCACCTGTTCCTCCGCCAGAACCACCAGTTCCAGAATATCCTGAAGAGTTGATGTCGCCATTAGCACGACCTTGATTTCCTGAAGTTCCGCTATTTCCATCACCGCCTTTTTTATTTCCTTTTAAGATATTGGCCAAAGCATCATCAACTTTTTTTACAGGTTTTTTTATTTCAACAGGTTTCTTAATTTCAGGTTTTACAATTGGTTTTGGGTTTTTTACAGGTTTTGTTTTCGGGATTACCGCATCTGTTTTATCAGCATCTGTATCTTCAGAAATTATATCTTCTTCAGGAGTTGGTTGCGATTCATTGTTTTTTGAAACTTCTTTAACATCTAATTCTTTACTCTGAAAATCTGCACCAGAGCCAAAGTCAGTGTCGCCAAAGTTAACAGTCACGCCACCACCGCCACCGCCACCAGCCATTGCTAGAAGTTCAGCATCTGATGGAGGCCAAAAGCGTATGAAAAACATAATCAATAGCAATACAGCATAGATAAGTGTCGCGATTATAAGCGATTTTCTTTTGTCAGCAGGTGTAGAATCTAAACTCATTAGTACTGTTTTATATGTTTTAACGTCGAAATATACTAAAAATTGTTATTCTTCTTGCAAGGGATTAACATTTGATAAACTTTTCTTTAGCCAGATAAATCCAATTAAGCCAGAAATCAAAGAACCAATTAATATCATAAACTTCGAATTAGTAATTATTTGATTGTCTTCAAATGCAAGTAAAGTTACAAATATTGACATTGTAAATCCGATTCCTCCAAGAAATCCAACTCCTATAATTTTTTTCCAATCCAAGTCTTCTGGTAAATGGGTAAATTTTAATTTTACAGATAAATAAGTAAAAAGAAAAATTCCTATTGGTTTCCCAAGTACCAATCCAAAAATGATGCCTAATGAATAGGATTCAGAAAAATTGTGAATCCAATCGTTACTAATCACAATGGCTGTATTACACAATGCAAAAATTGGAATAACGATAAAAGCTACAGGATGATGCAACCAATGTTGTAATTGAGACGAAATAGTTTTAGAACTTCCATTTCCAAAAGGAAGAGCGAAGGCTAATAAAACTCCAGTGATTGTAGCGTGAACTCCAGAATTCAACATAAAATACCACATAAAAATTCCTCCAACAAGATATAAAATTAAGTTAGTTATTTTCAATCGATTCATTATCAAAAGAACTCCAAAAATAGAAAGAGAGATAATTAGATTGGCAAAGTAAATGGTTTTGGTATAAAAAAGTGCAATTAAAATTATGGCACCTAAATCATCAATTACAGCAAGAGCAGTTAGAAAAATTTTGAGTGAAATTGGTACTCTGTTTCCCAATAATGATAAAATTCCAATTGCAAAAGCAATATCTGTAGCCATTGGAATTCCAATTCCGTGTTCTGTAGGTGTTCCAACATTGAAGGCAAAATAAATTAAAGCAGGAATTAACATTCCACCCAAGGCACCTGAAATAGGTAAAATAGCGTCTTTTATTTTGGACAATTCACCTTTATAAACCTCTCGTTCTAATTCTAATCCAATTAACAAAAAGAATATAGTCATCAAACCATCATTTATCCAATGCTCAGCACTGTGACTACCAATTTGGTAATGCCACATCGAGATATAATCCTCTGAAATAGATGAGTTTGCCAAGATTAGAGAAATTATCGTACAGATAAGTAAAACCAATCCGCCAGCTTTTTCACTTTCAAAAAATGATTGGAATAACCCTTTTGGTTTCATTTTACACCAATTGTTTTAATGCAATTTCAAATGCTGTTGCGCTGATGTTTACTTTTGAATTATTTAAATTGTATGTTTTTTCGATAGCTTTTTTTATGGTTTCAGAAATGTCATAAAAAACTGCTTCATCAGTCATTTGAACTTTTTTCTCCATGAAATAAGCAAAAACTCTCGCCATTCCACAATTAGAAATAAAGTCAGGAATCAAACTCACTTTGCTATCAGTTTCTTCCATAATTGGACCAAAGAAAATTTCTTTATCGGCAAACGGAACATTCGCACCACAAGAAATCACTTCTAATCCAGAACCAATTAAATTATCCAATTGGTCTTTAGTAACTAATCTTGAAGCAGCACATGGAGCAAAAATATCAGCGCCAATTGTCCAGATTTTTTGATTGATTTCTTCAAATGGAATCATATTTTCTGCAACCAATTTGTTGCCATCTTTATTCAAAAATAATCGTCTGATTTCTTCAAATGAAAATCCGTTTTCGTTGATGATTCCACCATCGCGGTCAATAATGCCGATAACTTTTACACCCATTTCAGCTAAGTAAAAAGCAGCAGCGGAACCAACATTTCCGAAACCTTGAACGATTGCTTTTTTATCGTGGAAATCGCCACCATAAGTATTATAGTAATGACGAACTGCTTCTGCAACACCAAATCCAGTAATCATATCGGCAACGGTGTATTTTCTTAATACGTCAGGTGAGAATTTTGGGTTTTCAATTACTTTGATAACACCTTGACGCAATTGCCCAATTCTATTGATTTTATCAGCTTCGGTTGGTTTGAAATGTCCATTAAAAACGCCTTCTTGCGGATGCCAAACACCGCATTCTTCTGTATATGGAATTACCTCGTGAATTTCATCAACATTCAAGTCACCACCGGTTCCGTAATAACTTTTCAATAAAGGCGAAACTGCTTTGTACCAACGTTGTAAAACGCCTTTTTTGCGAGGATCGTTTGGGTCAAAATTGATTCCCGATTTTGCTCCACCAATTGCTGGACCAGAAACAGAAAATTTCACTTCCATCGTTTTTGCCAAAGATAAAACTTCGTTCATGTCTAGTCCTTTTCTCATTCGAGTTCCACCGCCAGCTGCGCCACCACGTAGTGAGTTTATTACTGTCCAACCTTCGGCTTCGCTTTCGCTATCTTTCCAGTTGAATACTATTTCGGGTTGTTTATTTTCAAATTTTTTAAGTAAATCTTTCATTGTTTGTTTATGTAGTCTGTTTGTGTTGCAAATATAAGGTTTATTAAAGATTTGGAATTGTAATAGCGTAAAATTTATAAAAGTGTTAATTACGATTTTAATTGTCTATTAATCCTAAATTTATTAAGTTTGAGAATCTAAATAGTTATATATGAGAATCAAGTTTATTATTGCCATTTTAATGATGAGTTCTTTTGCAATTGCTCAAAGCAAAAAAGTAGAAAAAGAAACATTAGCTATTGTTGAAGAAGGGAAAAAACTATATCGGTCAGAAATGGCTTCGTGGTATGGTAGTGATGTTTTTATGGAGAAATTTGCTGATAAAAGAAGTAGAATTGGGGGTTATTTTTCTTATACAGAAGGAGGTGTTTCTAAATGTGTTTTTTATTCAAAAGATGAGCAAGCAAAAACACTTGGTGTGATTAGTTTTGATACTTCATATAATGTTAATACAGCAAAAATTGATTCAACAGAAAGAGAATTAACATCATTAGAATCTGATTTAAGAGATTTGAGAGAAATAACTAAAAAAGAAATAATTTCGGATACACTATTTGTTAGATATAGAGATACAGATTTGAATATTATTCCAATTATTGACAATGATGTTAAGAAAGTTTTTATTTTAACAGGTCCAAAAAAAAATGGGGTAATGATTTTTGGGAATGATTATTTACTGACTTTTGACGAAAAAAATAATGTAACTACTAAAAAGAGACTTCATAAAAGTTTTTTACCAATTGATTATGGCAAAAATTCAGTATCTGGAGTTCATTCACATCTTCCATCGACTGGAGATTTTATCACATCAACGGACATTTGTACTTTAATGCTTTATGAAAAATTTGCAAAATGGGATAGTTATATTGTAATGTCCAAAGATTATATTTCAATTTGGAATTGTAAAACAGATGAACTTACTGTAATGACGATGAAAGCTTGGAATAAAATGAATGATAATATTGAAAAAGAAAAGAAAAGAGAATAGTGCTTTTTTCTAATCATTTTTTTATTTGTAAATAACTCCACTACTATGATCCATCTTCGCACCAGTAACACTACTCAAAACATTGATTTCATTTCGTAATTTCAAAACGCCTAAAAGTCCAAAAATCAAGGCTTCTTTAAATTCTAACGTTTTGTTGTCAGGAATAATGATTTCAATTTTTGGCAAGTGAAACTGCATTCGTTCAATTAAAAAATCATTGTAAGCTCCGCCACCAGTTATCAGAATTTTTCCGGTTTTGTTTGGTAATGCTAATGAAGTTTGTAAAGCAATGTGTTCTGTAAATGTGTGCATTTTATCTTCAATTGAAATCGAATGTTTTTCAATTAATGGTAAAACAAGTTCTTTTACAAATTCAAATCCAAGCGATTTTGGATACGATTTTTTGTAATAATCTAAAGCGTTTAATTCATTCAATAAATCTGAATTTACTTTTCCTGAACGAGCGATTTTTCCTTTATCATCGTAATCTAATCCTAATTTATTGGCGTAAAAATTTAGAACGGTGTTTACAGGCGAAATATCAAAAGCAATACGTTTTGAATTATCTTCAAAAGAAACATTAGAAAATCCACCTAAATTCAAGCAATAATCATATCCAGAAAATAAAATTCTATCACCAATTGGGACTAATGGCGCGCCTTGTCCACCCAATTTCACATCTTGAACTCGGAAATCACAAACGACTTTTTCTTGAATTATTTCTGCAATTTGTGGAAGATTTCCAATTTGTAGTGTGAAACCATTTTGAGGTTGGTGTAAAATAGTATGTCCATGAGAGCAAACGGCATCAATATTTGAAATTGAGTTTTTTTCGATAAATGATTTAATGATGTTTCCTAAAAGTTCGGTATACTCTTCATTTAATTCAATCAAATTTTCTTCAGAAAAACTTACGGCTACTTTCAATTTGTTTAACCAATCTTGAGAATATGAAATGGTTTCAGATTCCAAAATTTGATAACGCCATTTGTTGTCTTTTATGGTAAAATTGATATGTGCTAAATCGATTCCGTCAAGCGAAGTGCCTGACATTACTCCTATAATTTTGTAAGTTTCTTTAAACATTGGCTAAAATTACGAAAACGTTTTAGAAATTGATGAAAATGTGCTATTTTTGGACACTAAAATTATCGATTTACTAAATAAACTAATACAAAAATATGGATTTTAATCTTACCGAAGAGCATTTGATGATTCAGCAAGCTGCGAGAGATTTTGCTCAAGCCGAACTATTACCTGGAGTAATTGAAAGAGACGAACATTCTAAATTTCCAACAGAGCAAGTCAAAATGATGGCTGAGTTAGGTTTTATGGGAATGATGGTTGATCCTAAATATGGTGGAGCTGGTTTAGATAGCGTTTCCTATGTTTTGGCAATGACTGAAATTGCAAAAGTAGATGCGTCGGCTGCCGTAATCATGTCGGTAAATAACTCATTAGTTTGTGCTGGTATGGAAAAATATTGTTCGGAAGAACAAAAAATGAAATATTTGGTTCCACTTGCAAAAGGTGAAGTTATTGGTGCTTTTTGTTTGTCAGAACCAGAAGCAGGAAGTGATGCGACTTCTCAAAAAACAACTGCAATTGATAAAGGTGATTACTATTTGCTAAACGGTACAAAAAACTGGATTACAAACGGTTCAACAGCTTCAACTTATTTAGTAATTGCTCAAACGGATGTTGAAAAAGGGCATAAAGGAATCAATGCTTTTATTGTAGAAAAAGGTTGGGAAGGTTTTGATATCGGACCAAAAGAGAAAAAAATGGGAATTCGCGGAAGTGATACACATTCCTTATTATTCAATGATGTGAAAGTTCCAAAAGAAAATAGAATTGGAGCTGACGGATTCGGATTTGCTTTCGCTATGAATGTTTTAAACGGAGGAAGAATCGGAATTGCATCGCAAGCATTAGGAATTGCAACTGGAGCATATGAAATTGCATTGAAATATTCGAAAGAGAGAAAAGCTTTTGGAAAAGAGATTTTCAATCACCAAGCCATTGCTTTCAAATTGGCGGATATGTATGTGAAAGTTACTGCAGCTAAATTATTAGTAATGAAAGCGGCTTGCGAAAAAGATGAAGGAAAAGATATTGCACATTCTGGAGCTATGGCAAAATTATATGCTTCTGAAATTGCTTTAGAAGTTGCTAATGAAGCAGTTCAAATTCATGGTGGAAATGGTTATGTAGCTGAATACCATGTAGAACGAATGATGCGTGATTCTAAAATCACTCAAATCTATGAAGGAACTTCTGAAATTCAACGTATTGTGATTTCAAGAGGATTGGTATAGAAATAAAAATTAATTATAATTCAAAAAAAACCTTTAAGTAATTTCTTAAAGGTTTTTTTATATTTTTACATTATGTATGAAGAATTAAAATACTGGTATTTGCGTGATCACAAGCTGTTTTGGACATTGAGTATGTCGCAAATAAAACAACTTTGCATTATTGTTGGTTTTAAAAAAGCAAAAAAAGGCGATGTAATTTATTTTTCTTCTTCTGATGTTCCTAGAATTTTTCTACTTAAAAAAGGAAATATCAAAATAGTTTCAATTGACGAAGAAGGAAATGAAACCATAAAAGAGATTCTTCAAAAAGGTGATTTATTTGGTGAACTTTCATTAGAGCAAGATTCTGATGTTAACGAGTATGCCAAAGCATTGACAGATGAAGTTTCAATTTGTAGTTTTTTACTATCAGATTTTGAAGATTTACTAGTACGAAATCCTTCATTAGCTTTGTCTTACACCAAGTTTGTTGGATTGAAAATGAAACGTTTTAAGAATAATTATTCTAATTTGGTGACTAAAGACGCTAAGAGTAGACTCTCTTCTTTTTTGAAAGATTGGGCGCAACGCGAAGGAAAATTTGAAGGAAATAAAGTAGTTATTGAAAATTATTTAACTCAAAGTGATATTGCTCAAATCATTTGTACCTCAAGACAAACAGCTACTTTATTACTAAATGAATTGGAAGAAAAAAACCTTATTTACTACAATAGAAGAGAAATTATAATAGACGATATTTCAAAACTTTAGTTTTTTTTCATTCAAATGTAAACTAGCCGACAAATAGGTTTTTTATAGCGATGTATTTTTGCTTCAGAAATTTAAAACCTTTACAAATGAAAAAAACATCCATTATTTTAGTTGTCTTATTGTTTTCAATAACAACATTTGCTCAAAACGCATCCAAAAGAATTAAAGAATTCAATCTAGAAAATAAGGTTGCAATTCAAGGCTATGATCCAGTTGCTTATTTTACTTTGAAAAAAGCAGTTAAAGGTAAATCGTCCTTTACTGCAACTTATGAAGGAGTAACTTACAATTTTTCATCTCAAGCAAACAAAGATTTATTTCTAAAAAACCCTTCAAGTTATGAACCGCAATATGGTGGTTGGTGTGCTTACGCAATGGGAGAAAATAACGAAAAAGTAGAAATTAATCCTGAAACTTTTAAAATCATTGATGGAAAATTATATCTTTTTTACAATGCTTATTTCAATAACACGCTAAAGAGTTGGAATAAAAATGAAACCAACCTAAAAAAGAAAGCAGATGCTAATTGGAAAAAAATAATCAATTAAATTTTACAATATGAAAAACTCAATTTTTATTTGGATTATTAAACTTGTTGCAGTTGTAATTCTTGTTCAAACATTATATTTCAAATTTACTGGAGCAGAAGAATCAGTATATATATTTACAACTTTAGGAATTGAACCTTTTGGTCGAATCGGTTCTGGAATTGTTGAACTTATTGCCTCAATTTTAATTTTAATTCCAAGAACAACATTGCTTGGCGCATTACTTGGATTGGGTACAATGTTGGGTGCCATTTTTTCGCATCTTTTTATTTTAGGAATTGAAGTAAAAAACGATGGAGGAACACTTTTTATTTTGGCAATAATTACGTTTCTTTGTTGTTTACTATTAATTTACAATCAAAAGCACAAACTATTAGATTTATTAAAATTCAAAATCTAGAAAACTTGGTTGTATTTTAAAACGTAAATATAAAAAAGATGCTATATATATGTTAATTCCTTCTATTCACAATACTTTAAACGAGTTAAATGACTTGTTGTCTCAATTATCGGCAGATGATTATACATTTCAATGCAGTGGATTGAGTAATGCAACAATTGGTGAACATACACGTCATATAATTGAGCTTTTTCAATGTTTAGAAAATCAATATGAAAGTGGTGTTGTAAATTATGATAGTAGAAAAAGAGATTATGCTATTCAAACATGTACTGAAACAGCAAAATCCGCTATTGAAACTATAAAAAGTAATCTTGAAAAGCCAAATAAAAATTTGCTTTTGCATCAAGTTATTGACGGCGAAACTTTAGAAATAGAAAGTAATTACAATCGTGAATTGCTATATAATTTAGAACATTGTATTCATCATCAAGCATTGATAAAAGTGGCTGTTTTGCAAAATGATTCGATAAAAATTGATTCAAATTTTGGAGTGGCTCGTTCTACAATTGAATATAGAAATCAATGTGCACAGTAAGTTTTGTTTTTTCTAACGGAAAAGCAATTTTAACACACAATCGTGATGAAAAAGTAGCTCGTCCAAGTGCAATTGAACCTCAAGAATATACTGTAAATAACAAAAACATCTATTTTCCAAAAGACCAAAAAGCTGGTGGAACTTGGTATGCTGTTGCTGAAAATGGAACTGTTTTAGTATTACTAAATGGTGCCGATGAAAAACATCAATTAAAACCATCTTACAGAAAAAGTCGCGGATTAATTGTTCTTGATTTAATAAGTTCAGATTCACCCATTGAGGAATGGAATACCATTGATTTATTTGGTATTGAACCCTTTACAATTGTATTATTTCAGGACAAAAAATTGTACCAATTGCGTTGGAATGAAATCGAAAAATCTACTTTAAATTTAGATGTAAGTCAAAGTCATATTTGGTCTTCGTCAACATTGTATCCAAAAGAAATTCGAGAGAATAGAGCAGAATTATTTCAAAATTTTATAGTTTCTAATGAAGTTTCTTCTGAAAAACTTTTTCAATTTCATCGTTATGCAAAAAATGATGATTCTGAGAACGGATTGATTATCAACAGAAATAACGAAATGAAAACCTTGAGTATCACTCAGACTATAATTCAAGAAAATAAAGTTGTACTTTCGTACCACGATTTACAAAATCAGGAGGAATTTACTAATTCAATTACAATACAATAAGTTGAAACTTTTTTTTCATAAACTTTTTCGTTGGGAATATTGGCCGTTTCAAATTGTCTATATTCCTATTTATTTTTTGTGGGCTTTTTATGCCGTAAAAGCGCGAACAATTTTCTTTTTTAACTCATGCAATCCTAAGATAAAAAATGGTGGATTTATGGCAGAAAGTAAAAAGGAAATTTATGATTTAATTCCACAAAAGTATTACCCAAAAACCGAACTGATTATAGAGAATAATGATTTTGAAAAAGTAATTTCAGTTTTTCAAAATTCAACCATTCAATTTCCATTTATTGCAAAGCCTGATATTGGTTTGCGAGGTTCAGCAGTGAAAAAAATTCATGATTTGGAAGAATTGAGAACTTATAATTCTAATGCAAATTTTGATTATTTAATTCAAGATCTGATTCCTTATGCCAATGAAGTTGGTATTTTCTATGTTCGATTTCCAAACGAAAATAGAGGAAAAGTAACCGGAATTGTAGCCAAAGAATATGTAATCATTGAAGGTGATGGGAAAGCAACAATGGAGCAATTGATAAGAGCAAATCCTCGTTATGAATTACAAATTGAAAATATTAAGAAAGATTTCGGAATTCAATTTAATGAGGTTTTAGAAAAAGGTAAAAAACTAAATCTTGTTCCTTATGGAAATCATGCTCGTGGTGCAAAGTTTATTGATGCAAGTAATTTAATTACAGATAAATTAAATGAAACTATCGATGCAATTTGTCAAGAAATTCCTGAATTTTATTTTGGAAGATTGGATGTAATGTATGATTCATGGATGGATTTAGAACAAGGAAAAAACTTTGCTATCGTTGAGGTAAATGGAGCTGCAAGCGAGCCAACACATATCTATGATCCAAAACATTCTATATTTTTTGCTTGGAAAGAACTAGCGCGACATATTACTTACATGTATAAAATCAGTGTTCAAAATCATAAACGAGGTTTTCCTTATTTGAACCATAAAGAAGGAATGAAAGAATATAGATTGCATTTGGAACAAAGTAATAAGATTGTAAATTTTTAATGCAAATTCTAAAAAACATATTCGTCGGATTTTTAGTCAGTTTTATTGGCTCAATTCCGCTTGGTTATTTGAATATTGTGGGTTATGAAGTTTATAAAAATTTCGGATTAAACGAAACCATTTTCTATTTATTTGGTGTAATTTCGATTGAGTTTTTTGTGATTTATTTCACTTTGATATTTGCTAATAAATTAATTGAAAATAAAAAACTGATTAAATTTATTGAAGCATTTTCTATCATTTTTATGTTTTTATTGGCTTATATTTTTTATTCAAGTGCCTCAAAGGAAACATCTTCACAAACAGTTTTAGATAAATATGTTGATTATTCTCCGTTTGTTGTTGGAATAATTCTAAGTTGTTTAAACTTCATTCAAATTCCGTTTTGGACAAGTTGGAATTTGTATCTTTTAAATGGAAATTATATAGAAGTTTCAAAATCAAGAAAATATTTCTACGTTTTCGGAACTATTTTCGGAACCTTTTCAGGAATGTTAGTTTTGATTTTATCTTTAGATTATGTAACCAATCAAACTGATTTTTTAGCAAAATATTTAATGAAAGTAATAATTCCGTTAGTATTTATAATTTTGGGATTAGTACAAGGATTTAAGTTTTATAAAAAGTATTCTAAATAGTTTTTTTATCTTTACCATCAAGTAAAGAAACAAATGAAATCAAAGATTTACTAACACCAAAAAACAATTTTAAATTGTGAGTAAAAACATTATTATTACAGGAACTTCTCGCGGAATTGGATATGAACTGGCATTACAATTTGCAAATGCCGGACATCAAGTCTTGGCCATTTCTAGAAAAATACCACAAGAATTAATCGGAAACCAAAATATAACTTGCCTTTCCATTGATATTTCGGTTGAAGATGAGATGCAAGAAATTGATAAATTTATTTCTTCCACTTGGAAAAAAGTAGACATTCTAATTAATAATGCTGGAAGTTTAATCAATAAACCTTTTTCACAGCTGACACAACAAGATTTTGAAAGTGTTTATAAAGTAAATGTTTTTGGAGTAGC
Organism: Flavobacteriia bacterium; assembly: GCA_013298525.1. Lineage (GTDB taxonomy): Bacteria > Bacteroidota > Bacteroidia > Flavobacteriales > Flavobacteriaceae > Flavobacterium. The sequence goes on along the minus strand of JAAFHW010000005.1, from coordinate 45,821 downwards.
CAATTTAATTAGAACTTGCTTGCCTTATATGCAAAAAGGAAGTCATGTGGTTTCAATAAGTTCTATGGGCGGAATTCAAGGAAGCATTAAATTTCCTGGACTTGCAGCTTACAGTTCAAGCAAAGGCGCCGTAATAACTTTATCAGAATTATTGGCAGAAGAATACAAAGAACAAGGAATTACCTTCAATGTTTTAGCGCTTGGAGCTGTCAATACCGAAATGTTGCAAGAAGCATTTCCGGGTTATGAAGCACCAATTTCACCAAAAGAAATGGCCGATTATATTTTCAATTTTGCTTTAACAGGAAATAAATTTTATAACGGAAAAGTGTTACAGGTTTCTAGTTCAACTCCATAAATTTATAAGTTGAAACACAATGTTGTTTTGAATTAATTGTTGTCGCAACTTCAATATGATTTTCTTTGTAATTTCTTATAAAATCTAAATCACATTCTTCAATTTTCATTTCACTTTCTAGTTTGCAAATGATTTTGTTTTCTTCAAATAAAAGTGAAAATTTGATAGGAAAGTTGTAGTTATTTTTGATTCTCAAATCTTTGTAACCATAAACTACTGTTGCGTCGGAACCTAATGGTGTAAAGCGTTCATCTTCTTTATAAATATCTACCGAATGATTGTAACGCTCTATTATTTCTAAATTACCTTTCAAAGCGGCAAAATAAATGATGCTCGAGAGCTGACATAATCCGCCACCAATTTCTTCTGAAACTTTACCTTTTATAATATTTCTTCCAGTTTTAAATCCGTTTTTTTCTAATGGCGAACCAATAACTTTCCAGAAAGAAAAAATTTCATTCGGATAGATAATTATTGTTTCTACTTTGCTTGAAGCAACTTTTAAGTTGTGAACTTTATTGTCATAAAATGCTCCATGTTTAATTTCTTGAATGGTAGAAATTGAATTTAAAAGAGTTGTTTTTTCATTATTAGCTATAGCAAAATCAATAGTAATGTCAGATAAAAAACGTTTAAACAAACGAAATTTTAGTTTTATATACTTCGGAATAATAGATTTTAAATTCATTTTTTTTCTAATTCAACGATTATATAAGAAGCATACTCTTTTAAAAATGAGTTGCAAAGGAAATTGTCAATCTTGCCAAAAAAAGGTCTTATCCAAGTTGGAAATCTATGAATTGGAAAGAAAAGAATTCCTTTGTAGTTTTTAAATTTCCAATTGTTTTCCGTCATTTTTTGAATTTCTGCTATAGAAAAATCATTAGCTGCATGCCAATTTGTTGATTTATAGTTAATCAATTTTCGTCTTTTTTCAGATGGAAAATCAAAAATTAGTTTGCCGTCCAAAGTTAATTTTTTGTGCGATTCAGCTAAAAATTCTTCCGTTATTTTAATATCTAAATGCATAATTACATGAAGAGAATAAATCAAATCAAAATAATTTTCGGGATAAGGAATATTAGAAACAGAACCTTCTTTAATTTCTACGTTTGGAAATTTAGATTGTGCAATTTCAATCATTTTCGGACTGATATCTACTCCATGATTTGCAAATTCTAAGAATCTTCCAGTTCCACAACCTAAATCTAATGTATTTTTGAATGAGTTTTTCTCCAGAATTGCCTTTAAAAAAACACGTTCTTGTTGGTCAATATATTTTCCATACGAATTTTCAAATCGATTGCTATCGTATGTTGGAGCTAAATTGTCATAATATTTTTTAATTGCATCAATCATTTCATAAATGTATGGCATTTCTAACAAAAATAAATAAATTTGTAACAATGAGTGAAGTCCTATCAAAATACCTTCCTGAGCATGCTGTCGAATTGTGTTTTGAATTAATCAAAGCTAATTCGGTGCATTTAAAAATCGTTAATGAGCGACAAACGCGCCATGGTGATTATCGAAAAGGACTTTCAGGTAAACATGAAATTACGGTAAATGCTAATTTGAATAAATACCGATTTTTGATAACATTGGTTCACGAAATATCACATTTAGTAGCTTTTGAACAATTTGGAAGAAAAATTTTGCCACATGGAGTAGAGTGGAAGATGACGTTTCAAAGATTGATGGTTCCTTTTATAAGACCTGAAATTTTTCCACATTCTGTTTTGCCTTTGGTGGCGAATCATTTTAGAAATCCAACTGCTAGTAGTGATACTGATGCCAAATTAGCTTTTGCTTTAAAACAATTTGACGAAAGAAAACCCGATATTCATTATATACATGAAGTACCAAGTGGTAGCTTGTTTAGAATAAAAAACGGTAGAATTTTTCAGAAAAAAGGACTTCGAGTAAAACGATATGAATGTATTGAAGTAAAAACAGGAAGAACTTTTTTGTTTAACGCCAACGCTGAGGTTGAAATAATTCCTGGATAAGATGAAGAAATTTAAAGCTTATTATTTGTTGTTTCTAACTTCTGCGATTTTTTTTGCGATTAGTTTTTTAGTCTATTACAAAATGACTTTTGACATTAATATTTATGATACTTATTATGTCATTAGAGAAGTTGATTTCTATATAATGATTTCTTTTTTTGTCTTGATATTAGGTTTGTTATATTTTATTTTAGAAAAATTTAAAATTATTTTACCTTCTTTTCTTTCAAAAGTTCACATATTTGGAACATTATTTTTATTCGCACTCATTATATATTTTAATTATAATAATTTATTTGAATATCAATCAAATGAATTTTTATTTGATAGACCAGACTATAATAAATACATCATTATTTCAATTTTTGTATTAATCACTTTACAACTCCTTTTTATTATAAATATGGTTGTATCTTTAATTAAAAGAATGAAGTTATTTCGTGCTTCGAGACGGACTTAATTAATCAACAAGAACCAAAAAGTTATGCATAATATTATTTTTTTAAAATGTCAACTATCAAGAAGAAATAACTCTTTATCTTTACATTTTAACAATTCATCGAAGACAATCAACATATAAAAGAATGTAATCTTAAAAAAAAAATTTTTACAAATACATTTGCAAAAAAAAATAACAAAATGAACAAAAATTATTACGCAATATTAATGGCTGGTGGCGTTGGTTCACGATTTTGGCCGGTTTCTACAACAGAATTTCCTAAACAATTTCATGATATGTTGGGTTCTGGACATACTTTAATTCAGAAAACTTTCAGTCGTTTGTCAAAATTAATTCCTGCAGAAAATATTTTTATATTGACTAATGAATTGTACAATGATTTGGTTTTAGAACAATTGCCAATGGTTAAGCAAGAGCAAGTTTTGTTAGAACCAGCAATGCGAAATACGGCTCCATGTATTTTATATGCATCATTAAAAATCCAAAAGTTGAATCCTGACGCGGTTATGGTTGTAGCACCAAGCGATCATTGGATTGAAGATGAAGATGAGTTTGCAAATAACTTGAAACAATGTTTTGATTTTTGTGAAAAAGAAGATGCTCTAATGACTTTAGGAATTCAGCCTACTTTCCCAAATACAGGTTTTGGTTATATTGAATTTGATAAATCTGATGCAAATCCTATTAAAAAAGTAAATCAATTTAGAGAAAAACCCGATTATGAAACCGCAAAATCGTTTCTTGAAGCAGGAAATTTCCTTTGGAATGGTGGAATTTTCATTTGGAGTGCGAAATCAATAACTTCAGCTTTTGAAAAATTTCAACCACAAATGAGTGCTTTGTTTTTGAAAGGTTTGGAGAGTTATAATACATCATCTGAAAAAGACTTTATCAATCAAAATTATGCTTCTGCAGAAAATGTTTCAATTGATTATGCTGTAATGGAAAACGCTAAAAATGTTTATGTTTTACCAGCAACTTTCGATTGGAATGACCTAGGAACTTGGGGACAATTGCATGAAAAAATTTATAAGGATGAAAATAATAATGGAGTTATTAATGCCAAAGTTATTTTAGAAAATGCTTCAAACAATATAATTCGTTCCGATGCTAATAAGATTATAGTTGTAGATGGTTTACACGATTATATCATCGTTGATAAAGAAGGTGTTTTAATGATTTATCCAAAGTCTAAAGAGCAGGATATTAAACGAATAACAGGTTTAGCGAATAATTTGTAAGTAATTTTTATAAAAAATAGCGCAACCTTTTGTAAATTTATACATCTAATGTAAAAATACAATTTATGAAAGGCACAAGAACTATAAATCAATTACATCTAATTTTCTTTCTTGTATTTTTTTTCCAATTTTCATTTGCACAATTGTCAAGTTTTAGTTTGGTTGTTACAAAGGCCGATGAGACTTGCACAGGAAATGGTTCCTTGAGTTTTAATGTTCAAAATACTACACCTGGAGCAACAATTGTTTATTCAATTTATTTGTTGCCAAATGTAACTACTCCAATTGCGACAACTTCCAATACAACCTTTACAGGATTGCAATCAGGTAATTATACAGTTATTGCAACTCAAACGATGGGTAATTTATCTAACACTGCCCAACAAAGCATTCAAATAAATGATACCAGAGTTTTACTTACTTATCAAGTTACAAGTTTGCAAACAAGTTGTGCAATTGGAACAATAGTAGCGACTGTTTTGACTGGAAATCCAGTAACTTATGAAATAACTTCTGGACCTGTTATAAGACCACCTCAAACTTCGAATTTGTTTGCTGGATTAGGACCTGGAACCTATAACATTAGAGTTAACGACGCTTGTGGTGAAGGTGTTGTTCAGACCTATACCTTAAGTTTTACTAATCCGCCTAATCTCACTTTAGGTGACTTTATCAAAACCTGTGCATTAAATACTTGCAATACAATATCAGGTACCTTTTTAGTTACAGCTGATGTAAATACTTCAATAAGATATCCACTTACTATTCAAACTACAACATTTCCTCCTTCTGGTGGTGCTCCAATTATTCAAAGTCAAACTTTGAGTTCTGGAAGTTCTAGTAGTCAATTAGTGTCTTTAATTGTTCCTTTTTTTCATGCTCAAAATTATACTTTTAATATACAAGTAACAGATGCTTGTGGTAACATTTATACTAACAATGCTATTCCAATTTTTGGGCAACTTAGTGCTAATTCTCAGCAATTATATGCCAATTGCATTACTGGAATAGAGGTTTCACTTTGTGATTTTTTACCGCCTTATACAACAAGTTTTATTTCAGCTCCTGCTGGTTTTAATCCTACACTTTTTAATAGTAACCATCCTGGGCCATTTAATTCAAGTGTTTTAGTTTATAGTTCAAACAGTATAAATGATTTGCCTGTTGGCAACTACACTATTCAGATTGTTGATGCTTGCGGAAGATCAGTACAAACTCAGGTTTCAATAGTAGCTGTTTTGCCTGGATTTGAAGTTTTGCCAGTCCCTAATTCATGTGCAGGTGACGCTATTGTTAAAATACCAAATGGTGGTCCGTTAGTTACGTCTGTAATAATGACGAGCGGACCTTCAACAATAAATCAAACTTTTCCTTACAATGTTTCTTTTAATATAAATTCAGGTGTTTTTACAATGCAGTTACCTTCTGGAACCTATAACTTTACAGGGACTGACGTTTGTGGCAATAGTTTTCAATACGAAATAATAATTTTACCAAGAGTGGTTTCAATGACGGCTGCTGGAAATATTTTTCCAGGCTGCACTTCTAATGATGGGATAATTACGGTTACAAGTGCTGGTGGGACAATATCTTCAATTAGAATTACCAGTGCGCCAACGGCTTTGAACCAAACATTACCTTATTTGGTTCCATTAGCCAATCCAAATAGTATGTATGTTCAGATAACTAATTTACCAGCAGGAAATTATACTTTAGCGATAACAGATAATTGTAATCAGGTATACACTTTAACAGCTACTATTTCTAATGTGGTTTCTAATGATCCATTAGTGTTATTGGATAGAAAAGGTTGTGGAGTAGGCTTTGATTCTATAGGATTAATAAGTCCAAACGGACCACTTCAAGTAGTAACTATTATTGCAGCACCTTCGACTTTTTCATTTCCGTTACCTTATAATGTCAGTTTTAATATTGCCGCCAATGGCATATTTTATATGAATTCTTTTCCAGAAGGAACCTATACTTTCTATTCTAAAGACATTTGTAATGTAGAAAGAACAGAAACTAGGTTATTAACCGGATACCATACAACTACTGAGGATATCCAGGTTGTTTCAAATTGTGGCTCGTTTGATTTGGTATTAAATTATAATGATAACAGTGCTTATTTATCTCAGTTTTGGTTACAAAAATACAATTCTGTAACAGCACAATGGGTGCATCCAACAACTGGAGTAGTATATCCAACTAACTCAATGCCAACTTCAAGTAATTCAATTAACTTAATAAACAATACCACAAATTTAAACATAGCTGCTACTGGGCAATTTAGAATTTTGAAAACTTATGAATATTTTTCGAATGGAAGTCCAAGTTTGTTAAAATGTATAGAAAACATAAGAAGTTTTGAATATAATGGTGGGTTGCAAATAACAACAGCTTACGCGCTACCTTGCGTCAATCAAGGGACACAAATTATAATTGTTGCCAATGGAATTCCGCCATTAACCTATAGAATAACTTCAAAAGACGGTTTGCCTTTTTTAGTTAATAATGGTACTTCAAATATTTTTTCTGGATTACAACCTGGAATTTATAATTTTCAAGTGCAAGATACTTGTGGTAATATTGTTAATCGACTATTTGATATAACAACTTTGCCAGAACCTTCAATAACAGCTAGGAATTTATGTCAAGGTCAATCAGGTGAGTTGTCAGTTCAGGCATTTTCTTTTTTAAATTATCAATGGTGGAAAGGAACAAATACGACTACTATTTTAAGTACTACAAATGTTTTAACTTTCAATCCATTTAATGGAGTTACAGATGCAGGAACTTATTATGTTAGAATTTATTCAACAATTCCAGGTTCTTGTGTTGATAGAATTTTGTCCTATACAATTCCTTTGAGTACAATTCCCAACGCTGGTTTGGATGGAAATTTGGTGCTTTGCGGAACATCAAATTCAGTTAATTTATTTACATTATTGAACGGAACTTACGACACAGGAGGCGTTTGGCAAGAAATTACAAATAGTGGGATGTTGTCTGGAAATAACTGGTTACCACTTGGAATACCTTATGGAGTCTACAATTTTAAATATACGGTTTTAGGATTTTGTAATGCTACTGATGAATCTTTTGTGTCAATTACTTTTAATCCTATTCCGATGGATCCAATTGTTGATGTTGATTCTAATTATTGTAGTGGTGATGACATTCAGTTTTTTACAGAAACTATTCCAAATGCAACTTATCAATGGACTGGACCTAATGGTTTTACGGCTACTACTCAGAATTTGGTTTTTAACGATAGTACCACAATTTTATCTGGAAATTATACGGTTACAGCTAATTTAAATGGTTGTACCTCATCTACTACTAAAACAATTTTGGTAAAACCTATTCCTCAATTTACTATTGAAGCTAATTGTATTAATAATAATTTCACAATTACTGCAGTATCTGCTAATGGAACATTTTCAAACTCTGCTACTTTCTTGTGGTCAGGTCCAGATGGTTTTACTAGTACAATAAATCCAATTCAAATTTCAAATAAACCAAAAGGAACTTATTCTGTTGTTGTTACAAATATCGATGGATGTAGCACGTTTCAATCAGTGGAAGTTTTAAGTACCATGTGTACCATACCAAATGGGATATCTCCAAATGGTGATGGTCTTAATGACTCTTTTGATTTATCTGGATTTACAGGAATTCGTGAGATAAAGATTTTTAATCGCTATGGAATGGTTGTTTATGAACAAGAAAATTATATTGACCAATGGCATGGACAACAAAAGAATAGTGACAAATTATTACCAGACGGAACTTATTATTATTTGATTAATTTTGAAAATAGCGAACCAAAAACAGGTTGGGTTTATTTGGTAAGAGAATACTAAATTATTCTTCTTTATTCTGTGCTTTTCTAATTTTTTTAAACAAGTTCGAAGAATAAACAAAATCAACTATAGCTTCATTATCAGTTTTGAAGATGTCTTTTTTGGAACCTTCCCATGCAAGAATTCCATTTTTTAGAAAAATGATTTTGTCTCCAATCTCCATAACGGAGTTCATATCGTGAGTATTTACAACTGTTGTTATGTTGTACTCAACAGTAATTTCATGAATCAAGTTGTCAATTACAATAGCTGTTTTTGGATCTAATCCTGAATTGGGTTCGTCACAAAAAAGATATCTTGGATTGTTTACAATAGCTCTTGCAATAGCAACACGTTTTTGCATTCCACCTGAGATTTCAGAAGGTTTTTTATGGTTGGCATTAACTAAATTAACCCTATCAATTACAGTGTTTACTCGTTCTCTTATTTCTTCAGGAGATTTAGTAGTAAACATTTTTAATGGGAAACCAATGTTCTCTTCAACTGTCATGCTGTCAAACAAAGCACTACCTTGAAAAACCATTCCAATTTCTGTTCTCAAGGCACGTTTTTCATCCGCAGATAGTTCAGAATAAATTCTACCATCAAATGAAATCGTACCAACATCAGGAGTAAAAATTCCTAATAATGATTTTAATAATACAGTTTTACCAGAACCACTTTGACCAATAATTAAATTAGTTTTACCAGCATCAAAAGTTGCCGAAATTCCTTTCAAAACTTTAGATTCTCCAAAAGATTTTTCTACGTTTTTTACTTCTATCATCGGTTAATTGGTTAAAAGTAATTGAGTTAAAATATAATTTACCAAGATGATTACTACCGAAGTCCAAACAAATGAAACGGTACTTGCTTTACCAACTTCTAACGCTCCACCTTTCATATAATAACCATGAAAAGAAGGAATTGTAGCTAGAATCATAGCAAAAACAACTGTTTTTATAAAGGCATAAGTGATATGAAATGGAATAAATTCGGTTTGAATTCCTTGTATAAACTCATTACTTGCTGTAAAACCACCGTAAACTCCAGCCATCCAACCTCCAAGAACGCCAAGAAACATTGCTATTCCAATCACAAATGGATACAATAAAAGTGCGATTATTTTAGGGAAAACTAAATAATTTAATGAATTTACACCCATTACTTCTAAAGCATCAATCTGCTCAGTAACACGCATTGTTCCTATACTTGATGTGATAAACGAACCCATTTTTCCTGCCATGATGATGGAAATAAAAGTAGGAGCAAACTCTAAAATTACCGATTGTCTTGTGGCAAAACCAATAAGATATTTTGGAATCAAAGGATTAGTTAAGTTTAATGCCGTTTGAATAGAAACAACACCTCCAACGAAAAAGGAAATAAAAGCAACAATCCCAAGGGAATCTATTACTAAATCGTCAATTTCTTTGAAAATTAATCCTCTCATAACCGACCATTTTGTGGGTTTGTTGAAGACTTCTTTCAGCATTAAAAAATACCTACCTATTTGCGTTAAATAACGAATTAACATCATAGTTTTAAAATATGGTCAAAAATAGTGAGAAGTTATGAGTTTTAAGTTATGAGTTGTGAGATTTTAACTTAAAATAGTTTCTCTTTCATCTTCTGAAGTCTGTAATTACGAATAAATTTAGCTTGTTCGTCAGTAACTAAAAGTGGTTTTTTTGAAGATTTTGCCTTCCAAAAACCTTTTATGTAGTCTATAAAAAGGAGTGGTTTTTTCTTCATCATCGCCAGTTTCAAGGAAGCTATAGTAGTAATCCAAAATCCGTAACCTAAGGAATAAAAGGCTTCACCTTGTTTGTAACGAGCTGTTTTGTTGTAGTTGGCACCTGTTGGTTTTAGGTGTTTTACATGTAAACTTTCATCGGTAACCACTTTCCAATTGTAGAATTTACAAAGTAACTCATCGACAGTATCCCATCCCATTTCAGGTTTTAATCCGCCAATTTGTTTGAAAGTTTCTTTTCGATAAGCTTTTAATGCTCCACGAATATGGTCTTTATCAGTTAGATTTTCTAAAACCCATTCGCCATTTTTTTCTATATAGCAAAAACCACCAGCCATTCCAATTCGTTCATTTGATTTGAAATGTTTAATTATGATTTCAAAATAATTATTTGGAAAAATTAAATCGGCATCTGCTTTTACAATAAAATCATAGTTTTCATCCAAAGTTTCTAATCCTTTTTGAAACGCTTGAATTACTTTACTTCCTGGCAAATGAATGGCATCAGAGGTCTTATTAACTAAAGATATAAAAGAATATTTTGAAACAAATGAATTAACAATCGCCTCTGTATTGTCAGTAGAATTGTCATTCACCACCACAATTTTGGCAGGTAAAACAGTTTGTTCAACCACTGATTGAAGTGTCAAAGAAATTAAGGCTTCTTCGTTGTGTGATGGAATGACGATGTAATACTTCATTAGATAATCACTATTTACTAATTACTTTTCACTCTTTCAGCAAAAACAATATAATATCTTGGAGTAAAATATCTCAACAAAGGTCTAAATCCAAATTTCTTTACAGGATGAGTAAACTTTTTACGAGCAGTAATTTTCCAACCTGTTTTTTCTAAAAGCCAATCTAGTTGCCAATCTTCAAATTCATGGTAATGTCTGTCCCACATGTCAGTTTTGCTTCTATATGCTGGCGAAAACCATAAACGCAGCGGAATGGAAATCAGCAATTTATCACATTTTACATTTTGTAAAACAGTGTAAGGATTTAGTAAATGTTCGAAAATTTCAAAAGCTGTAAAAACAGTATAAGTTTCGTTTTGTAAAGCGGTTTGGTCGTTGTCTAAATCTTCACCTTTGGTGTTTTTTACAGAATAACCATTCTCTTCCATGATTTTAGAAAAAGGATTGGGAACACCTAAATCAAAAATAGTTTCTGAAGTTGTAACGTGCTTTTGTAAAAATTCTAAAGTATGCTTAAAGCGTTTATTGGGAAATGTTTTTTCGTACATGAACATTGAAAATTAAAGATGCAAATGTACTAATTTTTACTTCGTACTTTGTATTTCTTATTTCGTACTTTCTTTTACATTCTATAAACAATCGCATTAATATTCATTCCAGCGCCAACCGATGCAAATAGAATTACATCACCTTTATGAATCTCTTGATTTTCAATTTTTCCTTTAATCAAAGAATCGTATAAAGTTGGAACAGTCGCAACACTTGAATTTCCTAATTTATGAATGCTCATTGGCATAATTCCTTCAGGTGGCGTTTGTCCGTATAATTTGTAAAAACGTTGAATAATCGCTTCATCCATTTTTTCATTAGCTTGATGAATCAATATTTTTTTCACTTGATTGATGTCAATTCCCGTTTTGTCTAAACATTCTTTCATGGCTTTTGGAACGTTGCTTAAGGCAAATTCATAAATCTTTCTACCATGCATTTTTATGTAACGAACATCAGGGTCGTGGTCTTTATTAAATGAATTTCCAAAGAATAAATAATTGGCTTCATCATAAGCATAAGTAGCCGATTCATGAGCTAGAATTCCTTCTGCTTCACCATCAACCGCTTCAATAATTGTTGCACCAGCGCCATCAGAATAAATCATTGAATCTCTATCATGCGGATCGGTAACTCTTGATAATGTTTCAGCACCAATAACCAAACATTTTTTTGCCATTCCGGCTTTTATAAATGCAGTTGCTTGAATAACACCTTCAACCCAACCTGGACAGCCAAACAACATATCGTAAGCAACACACTTTGGATTTTTTATACGTAAGTCGTGCTTTACACGAGTTGCCAAACTTGGAAGTAAGTCAGCTTGAATAGCTCCTTTTTTCTGATTTCCAAAATTGTGAGCAAATATGATGTAGTCTAGAGTTTCAGGATCAATTTTTGAGTCTTCAATTGCTTTTTTTGCAGCAATAAAAGCGATATCAGATGTCAATAAATCATCAGAAGCATAACGACGTTCTTCAATTCCAGTAATTCCGTAAAATTTTTCTGTAATAACTTCATTTGGAAGTGGAAACGGCGTTCCATCTTCGTTCAAGAAAACATGATTTGAAAAGTCTTTATTGGTTACTATTTCTGTTGGAATATAACTTCCAGAACCTGTTATTTTTATGTTCATTTTTTACAAATTATAGAACTAAATTATTAATAAAAACCTTTGCTTGTATCGAAACAATTGTTAATGTGGAATAAATTATGAATTAGACAAAGAAAGATAGCTAAAATTATTGATGTCGTAATTATTCTGCTTTCTGCTGAGCGATTTTTATTTGCATAATCGTTGAAAGATTGTGTGCCATATTTTTCATGCGTTCGCAATTAAAACCTTCAAAATTTTCGTTGATGGCTGCTTCAAAATGTGTCAACCAAATTTCAAACAACTCTTTTGATAAATAAGATTTCATATTTACATCCAAATGAATCTGAGTCAAATTATTAAAATAACCGCCGGTTCCAAAAATAGCTTGCGACCAAAAAGTCACTAGAATAGGTAAGTGTTCCTCCAACTTTACTTTGACAACATCAGTAAAAATGTAACTGATTTTATCATCAGATAAAAGTTTTTTGTAAAAATCCTCTACAATAATATATAAGTCATCTTGATTTTGAACGTCATTCATTTCAGAAAAAATTAAAGTGCAAAGTTACACGATTCCAAATTCAATAGGCTGATTTATGTCATATTTATAAAAGAAAAAGGTTTCAAAAATTAATTTGAAACCTTTAAACTTCGTATTTCTGATTTTAAACTTCGTACTTACAAATTACATATACGCTTCAATAGGAGCACAGCTGCATACTAAATTTCTATCACCATAAGCGTCATCTACACGACGAACGCTTGGCCAAAATTTATTTTCAGCAATGTATTCTAATGGATAAGCAGCTTGTTCTCTAGTGTATGGGAAAACCCAAGTATCGGCAGTTAGCATATTTAATGTATGCGGTGCATTGTGCAACACATTGTTAGTTTCCTCTTTAGTTGCTGCTTCAATTTCTTTTCTAATAGAAATCATGGCATCACAAAAACGATCCAATTCCGCTAAATCTTCTGATTCTGTTGGTTCAATCATCAAAGTTCCTGCTACTGGAAAAGAAACTGTTGGTGCGTGGAAACCATAATCCATTAAACGTTTTGCAATATCAGTAACTTCAATTCCTTTTTCTTTGAAAGCTCTACAATCTAAAATCATTTCGTGTGCCGCTCTTCCCATTTCTCCTGAATATAAAACTGGATAGTGAGCTTCTAAGCGTGCTTTCATATAGTTAGCATTCAAAATAGCATATTGAGTAGCGTCTTTTAATCCTTCTGCACCCAACATAGTGATGTAACCATAAGAAATTAAGCAAACTAATGCTGAGCCATATGGCGCCGCTGAAATTGCCGTAATAGCTTGGTCGCCACCAGTAGGTATGATTGGGTTAGTTGGTAAAAACGGTACTAATTTTTCGTTTACACAAATTGGTCCAACACCTGGTCCACCGCCACCATGAGGAATAGCGAATGTTTTGTGTAAGTTCAAGTGACAAACATCAGCACCAATTGTTGCCGGATTTGTTAAACCAACTTGTGCATTCATGTTTGCACCATCCATATAAACTAAACCACCATTTTCATGAATAAGTTCTGTGATTTCGCAAATAGCGCTTTCAAAAACACCATGAGTTGATGGATAAGTTACCATTAATGCTGATAAATTATCTTTATGTTCGATAGCTTTTGCTCTTAAATCTTCAACGTCAATGTTACCGTTTTCCATTGTTTTGGTTACGATAATTGTCATTCCTGCCATAGCTGCCGAAGCTGGATTAGTTCCGTGAGCAGATGATGGAATCAAACATACATTTCTGTGATGATCACCACGAGATAAATGATAAGCACGAATTGCCATCAAACCTGCGTATTCTCCTTGCGCACCTGAATTTGGTTGTAAAGTTGTTCCTGCAAAACCTGTAATAACATTCAATTGATGCTCTAATTTTTTAAGCATAATTTGATAACCTTCCGCTTGTTCCACTGGAGCAAATGGGTGAATACTGTTCCAATTTGCCATTGATAATGGTAACATTTCGGCAGCAGCGTTCAATTTCATTGTACAAGAACCTAATGAAATCATGGAATGATTTAACGATAAATCTTTGCGTTCTAATTTTTTAATATAACGCATCAACTGACTCTCAGAATGATGACTGTTGAAAACATCATGCGTCAAGAAACTTGAAGTTCTTTCTAATGAACTTGGGATATTTTTTGTTGAAGATAATTCAGAAACTTTAAAACTTTCTTTTCCTGTTGCTTCTGCAAAAATCGAAATAATTTGATTCAAATCTGAAATAGAAGTTGTTTCGTTCAATGAAATTGAAATGGTTTCGCCATCAACATAAAAGAAATTTACTTCATGTTTTTCCGCAATTGCTTTCACTTTTGAAGCATCTGCTTTTACAGCAATAGTATCAAAGAAAGAAGTATTTACATTATAAACGCCTAATTTGTTTAAAGCATCTGACAAAGTTACCGCCGAAGCATGAACTTTATTAGCTATATATTTCAAACCTTTTGGACCATGAAAAACTGCATACATTCCAGCCATAACAGCCAATAAAACTTGAGCTGTACAAATATTAGAAGTTGCTTTTTCACGTTTGATGTGTTGCTCACGAGTTCCTAAAGCCATTCTCAAGGCACGATTTCCGTTAGCATCGATAGTTACACCGATTATTCTTCCTGGCATTGAACGTTTGTGTTCTTCTTTAGTTGCAAAAAAAGCAGCATGTGGTCCGCCATAACCCATCGGAATTCCGAAACGTTGTGAAGTCCCAACTACTACATCAGCACCCATTTCTCCTGGAGGTGTTAATTTTACTAATGATAAAATGTCTGATGCTACGGCCACTTTTATTTCTTTTTCATGAGCTTTTGCTATAAAATTGGCGTAGTCATTTACTTGACCAAATTTTCCTGGATATTGTAAAATCGCTCCGAAAAAGTCTGTTGAAAAATCAAAAGTTTCATGATTTCCAATCACCAATTCGATTCCTTTTGGAGTAGAACGTGTTTGTAAAACCGATAAAGTTTGAGGTAAAATTTCTTCAGAAACGAAGAATTTACTAGCATTGTTTTTCTTTTGATCACGTGTACGAACGTCAAATAATAAAGCCATTGCTTCAGCAGCTGCAGTTCCTTCATCAAGAAGTGATGCATTAGCAATTTCCATTCCTGTAAGTTCGATTATCGTAGTTTGATAATTCAAAATAGCTTCCAAACGACCTTGAGCAATTTCAGCTTGATAAGGTGTGTAAGCTGTGTACCAACCTGGATTTTCAAAAATATTTCTTTGAATCACTGCTGGTACAATCGCTGGATGATAACCCAAACCAATATACGATTTGAAAACTTTGTTTTTCTTTCCTAATTCTTGAATGTGCGTTAGGTATTCATATTCAGTCATTGGAGCGTCAAGATCTAAGTCTTTTTTTAGACGGATATTGTCTGGCACAGTTTCATAAATTAACTGGTCAAGACTTTCTACTCCTATGGTTTTAAACATATGTTGTAGGTCGTTCTCACGTGGACCTATGTGGCGTAATGCAAATGAGTCTGTTTTCATTTAAATAATTATATATATAAAGTTTGTGTGTTGTTTAGAATCTGAATCGAGTTCAGATTTAAGCAACAAAAGTAATTATTAAACTTTTATTTTTAAGTTAAACAAAGGGTAATATTTTGAGAAATTGTTAACTAAAAACAAGGTTTATTAACATAATGATTAGTTTTGTAGCATGCGATTTTTTAGAAAACTTTTCGGTTTTTACATCAATTCAAGCATTCATGTGGCTTTGTCTGTTTATGCTTTGGTTCAATTGACGCAAATTTTGTTTAGCATTTCTAATGATTTTGCTACTTCTTACTTCGCTTTTTTTGGAACTATTGTGGGTTATAATTTTGTAAAATATGATGCTTTAGCAAGAACAAAAAAAGTACAAATGTCGCTTCAATTAAAAGGAATTGCATTTTTGAGTTTTCTATCTTTGATAGCTACTGGATATTATTTTTTTCAACTACAAAAAACCACACAAATCATTGGTTTTGTGTTTCTTGCCATAACATTATTATATACTTTACCATTCTTTCCCAACAAAAAAAATGCTCGAAATTGGGCTGGATTTAAAATTTACATTGTGGCATTGTGTTGGGTAGGAGTGACGCTTTTTCTTCCAATAATTAATAATAGTTTGTCTTTTACAAATTATGTGTTCTTGGTTGCAGCGCAACGATTTATTCTGATTTTTGTATTGATATTAATTTTTGAAATCATCGATTTAAGATTAGATGATCCGCATTTGAAAACCGTTCCACAGCAAATTGGAGTCGTAAAAACCAAACGAGTAGGAGTTATGTTAATGGTTTTATTCGTGTTATTAGAATTTTTATCGTCTGATTATAAATTGGAATTTTTTGCATTGAAATCGGCATTGGCAATAACGACGATTTTGTTTTTGTTGTTTTCAAATGAAAATCGTTCACGCTATTATGCATCTTTTTGGGTAGAAAGTATTCCGATATTTTGGTGGTTGGTTGTTGAAATAATTTAAACCTGACAGGTTTTCTAAACCTGTCAGGTTGGATTTTTATCCATTGAAAACTATTCGTTCTTCAACTTTTGTTTCACTTGCTTTTCGTTTTCCTCTAAAGAAAAAGTACAAGTTTAAAAATAACATAATTCCTAAATAGATGGTAAATCCTCCAATTTTATAGCTTAATTTTTCTATTAATAATTGGTAACTGTCTTGATACATATTCATTTCAAGAATCATTAAAGCAAAGCCTAAATTTAGTAAATAAAAACCTGTTTCGAATAATTTGTTGGTCGCATTTGCAATTTCTTCACGACCTTTAAAAATATCTAACATATAAACTTTACTGTTTTTGAAAAGCGTTCTAGAAACATAATAGGTCAAGAATAAAGCAACTGGTAAATAAATGGCGTAGCCGATTAAAATTTTTGTAGTTTCCATAATAAATGTATTTAAATTAATTTTTTGATGTATTTCGTAAGAAGGATAATATTAAAGTAGTGCATTAAGGCAATAGTGCAAATAATGACCGCAGATTTGAAAGCAATAATTTCAATAAGTTGATGAAAGGTTATGATTTTATCCCAAGAAATTAAAGTCATTGCACAGTATCCGAGATTTAATAAATAATATCCAACTAACAATATTTGATTGATTTTGTGACACAAATCTTCATGATTTGGAAGTAGTTCTGAAACGAATATGTTGCCGTTGTTGTAACATATTTTTCCAACTTTAATAATGATTATTGTGGTTATCAATAGGTAAATTGTGTAACCAATGATGTTGAGGTTCATGGTTTTTATAATTTATAGTAGCCAATTAAATTATGAATAAATAAACAAGTATTCACTACAGCAAAAAGAACAAAAAGTGTATTCATAAAATAGCTTCCAACTTTAAATAAGGTTCTTTTCGGAATGTCATACATTGGATAATATGCAATTTGAGTAGCTACTTTTCCAACCCAATAAGCAGCAATCAATCCAGTTAATGCAACTGCAAGAGCTGACTGTTCTTTTAATTCATTTGTAAATAAAATGGCAATCAATCCAAATGAGAAGTTTAAACCTTGGATATATCTTCCGTAGGTTTTTGCAATTTCTTGGTTTAATGGTTTGAGTTGTTTGACATCGTTGTACCAATCAAAAACTTGATGGCGGATGTAAGGATAAATCATCGCTGTAAAAATTTGACCAATTCCACTTAGGATAATCAGCCAATTTGGGATAATTAAGTTCATTTGTTTAGAATATTAAATTTAGAATCAGAAAAGCTGCAATAGTTTATGTATAAATTGTAAAGTGCAATTATTAGGCACACATAAAAGAATTCATTTATGAAAAATTTGAAAAATAGGGTTACAAAAAACCAATAAAGTATCAAGAGAATAAGCAAGAGTCTATCATATGCAATAGCATAAAACGTTAATGTAAAGGCTATAAAGACCTGGAAGAATCCAAGCAACATTAAGAATCCATCACTGCTATCTAAATTGTAGCCAACAACATTTTCTATGAAAACAGGAATAAGAGCTACTATTGTTAGAATTAAGTTTAGGTAAAATACAAACTGTCTCATAATTATTTATTGTTTTAAACTTTCAGAAAAAAATGAAAGTTTTGATTAAATTTTTTTAGTTTTATTTCATTATTTTAACAACCAATTTTGCCAACCAATTGTCTTTGTATTCCGTCATTTTGTCTAACATATTATCAGCTTTCAAAACGAAATCATACAATTTAGTGGTTTGATCTACAAAATGTTTTTCTTCGGCAGTATTGTCAGATGTTATTGAGGAAACTTCTTTTAAAACTTTCAAAGCAGGTTTGATTTCACGTTTACTACGTTCTCTTGAAATTTTCACTGCTAATTCGTCTAAATCTTTTTCTGCAGTGAAAAATTCACGTCGTTCACCAGCTTTGTATTCTTTATAAACAATTCCCCAATCCATTAATGCTCTTAAATTCATTGAAGCATTTCCTCTAGAAATTTGTAATTCTTCCATAATGTCTTCCATTGAAACTGCTTCGTGAGAAACCATCAAAAGCGCATGAATTTGAGCCATGGTTTTATTTATTCCCCATTGGCTACCCAGTGCACCCCAAGTTTGAACGAATTTATTTTTAGCTTCTTTGAATTCCATTTTGATGGTTATTTCATTTTGATAGGACAAAGATATATAAAAGTTTTTAAAGTTTCAAAAAAAAATGAAAGTTTATTTTAAAAAGAAACCGAAGCATTATCCTTCGGTCATTTTTTTTTCGGACTTCGTATTTCGTAACTCGTACTTTATATCAACCCAGCACGTTTCAACAACGCATCAGCTTTCGGTTCTTGGCCACGGAATTTTTTATACAATTCCATTGGTAATTCGGTGCCACCTTTTGAAAGGACGTTGTCTTTAAATTTAGTAGCTACTTCTTTATTGAAAATTCCTTTTTCTTGAAAATAGGCAAACGCATCCGCATCTAAAACTTCTGCCCATTTATAACTATAATATCCAGAGGAATATCCTCCTTGAAATATGTGTGAAAAAGAAGTACTCATGCAATTTTCTTCCACATCAGGATATAAACTTGTGCCTTCCATGGCTTGCTTTTCAAAAGCTTTGACATCAGCAATAGTTTGTGATTTTCCGTGATACGTCATGTCTAATATTCCGAAACTCAATTGTCTTAAAGTTGCCATTCCTTCCAAGAAACTCGCACTTTCTTTTATTTTTTCTACATATTCTTGCGGAATGATTTCTCCAGTTTCGTAGTGTTTAGCAAATAAAGCCAAAGCTTCTGGTTCGTAACACCAATTTTCCATCACTTGGCTTGGTAATTCCACAAAATCCCAATAAACAGAAGTTCCAGATAAACTAGGATAAGTTGTGTTGGCTAACATTCCGTGTAACGCGTGACCAAATTCGTGAAATAAAGTGGTTACTTCATTGAAGGTTAGGAGTGAAGGTTTCGTTTCTGTTGGTGGAGTAAAATTACAAACGATAGAAACGTGTGGTCTTTCATTAATTCCATTTTTCAAGGCTTGCGATTTATAAGAAGTCATCCAAGCGCCATTTCGTTTTCCTTTTCTTGGGAAAAAATCGGAGTAGAAAATGGCTACTAATTGTCCTTCGAAATCCAAAACCTCAAAAGTTTGAACATCTTCGTGGTATTTGTCAATATCAAAAACTTCTTTAAAAGTAATTCCGAATAGCTTTTCAGCAATAGTAAATGCTCCATTTAAAACATTTTCTAACTTGAAATAAGGTTTTAAAATCTCATCATCAAAGTTGAATAATTTTTGTTTCAATTTTTCTGAATAGAAAGCGCCGTCCCATTTTTCTAGTTGTTCAATTCCATCCAATTCTTTTGCGAAAGCAGTTAGTTGAGCAAATTCTTTTTGGGAAGCAGGTTTTGCTTTTTCTAATAAATCATTCAAAAATGAAAGTACTTTTTCAGGATTTTGAGCCATTCGTTCTTCCAAAACAAAATCAGAATGCGATTTATATCCTAATAAATTTGCACGTTTATGACGTAATTCTACAATTCGTTTTACGTTTTCTTTGTTGTCGAATTCGTTATCTTGAAATGATTTTTTTCCAGCTGCAATAGCAATTTCTTTACGTAACTCACGATTTTCAACATAGGTCACAAAAGGTAAATAACTTGGAAAATCTAAAGTAAAAACCCAGCCTTCCAAATTTTTAGATTTTGCCAAACTTGCTGCCATTTCTTTAGCGCCATCAGGCAAACCTTTTAAATCTTCTTCGTTAGTTATATGTAGTTGATAATTGTTGGTTTCTGCCAAAACATTTTCACCATAAGTCAATTTTATTTTGGCTAATTCGGTATCGATTTCACGTAATTTTAATTTGTCTTCTTCATTCAATAAAGCTCCATTTCTAGAAAATCCTTTGAATTTTTTGTCTAATAAAGTAGCTTGTTCTGTAGTTAATATCAACGAATCCTTTTGATCATAAACGGCTTTAACTCTTTTGAATAAGTCTTCATTTAAAGCTATATCATTACTAAACTCAGTCAACAACGGAGAAACTTCTTGAGCGATTTTTTGCATTTCGTCACAAGTTTCTGCCGAATTCAAATTGAAGAAAATAGAAGATAATCTGTCCAATTGTTCGCCAGAAAAATCTAAAGCAACAATCGTATTTTCAAATGTTGGAGTTTCAGAATTTGTAATTATGGCATCAATTTCAGCTTTTGCTTTTGCGATATTTTCGATAAAAGCAGGTTTGTAATCTTCTAATTTTATTTGCGAAAAAGGTGCGGTGTTATGTTTAGTTTTGAATGTTGAGGTAAGTGTTTTCATTGCTCGCAAAGGCGCAAAGGCGCAAAGTTTTTTAAAGTTTAAAATTTTCTAAATCTTGGTAGGTATTCCAAAAACGAAGTAATTCTAAGGTGTTGGAATTTATTTTGTAATAAAGAGTAATTTGTTTTGTAATCACCACTTTATTAACTTCTTTATAATTTGTTGAAATGAATTCAATGTTGTTTTTATCTAATAAAGTAATTATGTAGTCAACTTTGTCGATAAAATTCACAACATCTTGAAATGTCCATTCAGCTTCTAAATAATCAATGTTTTGCCAATAGTCTTTTTTAGCTTGTGGCGACCAAATAACATTCATTATTTGAAATACTTAGAATAACGACTTCTAGTTTCTTCCATAACCATATTATGCGTAATTCCTTCATTATTTTCCAATGAATAAATTGCTTCATCAATAGCCGCTTTTTGCTTTTCGGTTAAAGTGGATTTGGATTGTATCAAAAGTATAATTTCTTCAATCAACTTTGGGTTTTCAATATCCAAAATAACCTTTGCCAACTCAATTTTAGAAGTTTGAATGTTCATAGTATTCTTTTTATCAAAGATAATTATTTTTTCAATTCAGATGCGGCTTTATTCACAGCATCTTTCAAACTTTCTTTGTAGAAAATGATTTTATCAAGGACACATTTATCGTGACTTCCGATGATTTGTGCGGCTAGAATTCCGGCATTTTTTGCTCCGTTTAACGCAACAGTTGCAACAGGAACGCCACCAGGCATTTGAAGAATCGATAAAACCGAATCCCAACCATCGATAGAATTGCTAGATTTTACAGGAACTCCAATTACAGGAAGTGGCGACATAGAAGCAACCATTCCCGGCAAATGAGCCGCGCCACCAGCGCCAGCAATAATCACTGAAATACCACGAGTGTGTGCATTTTTACTAAAATCAAATAATTTCTCAGGTGTTCTGTGTGCCGAAACAATATCCACTTCGGTTTCGATGTCAAATCCTTTTAAGATGTCGATGGCTTCTTGCATTACCGGCATATCTGAAATGCTTCCCATTATGATGGCTACTTTGCTCATTATTTTAGTTTAATGTTGTTTAAAATTGTTTCTATTGACCACAACTGCCAACTGCGATTGATTACTGCGACTGACCACTAATAACTCTAATACTATTCTTCACATCTTCAGCAACCTTTCTTGCTTCAGCCATATTTTCATTCACAATCGTAACGTGTCCCATTTTTCGGAAAGGTCTTGTTTCTCTTTTACCGTAAATGTGAGGTGTAACACCATCAATTGCCATTATTTTTTCAATGTTTTCGTAAATAACTTGACCCGAAAAACCTTCTTCACCGACCAAATTTACCATAATTCCAGCAACTTTGCTATCGGTAGTTCCTAAAGGTAAGTTTAAAATGGCACGTAAATGATTTTCAAATTGCGAAGTATAACTCGCTTCAATCGAATAATGTCCCGAATTGTGAGGTCTTGGAGCAACTTCGTTTACTAAAATTTCATCATCCTCAGTTTGAAACATTTCTACTGCCAATAGTCCAACGTGATTGAACGCTTTTGAAACTTTTAAGGCAATTTCAGTAGCTTTTTGAGCCACTTTATCATCAATACGAGCTGGACAAATCACATATTCTACTTGATTGGCTTCAGGATGAAATTCCATTTCCACCACAGGATAAGTTTTAACTTCACCAGAAACTGAACGCGCTACAATTACAGCCAACTCATTTTTAAACGGAACCATTTGTTCAGCAATACATTCTACTTCAGGTAAATTTATTAAATCTATTGTTGAGCGAACTATTTTTACGCCATTTCCATCATAACCAAATTGAGCACATTTCCACACAAAAGGAAATTCTAATTCGTCTTTTTCTAACGATTTTCTCAAATCATTCAAATCTACAAATCGTTGATGTAGTGAAGTTGGTATGTTATTTTCAACATAAAAATCTTTTTGACGACCTTTATTCTGAATCAAACGCAATGTTTTTGGTGAAGGAAATATTGGTAATCCTTCCGATTCCAAAACGTCTAAAGCATCTAGATTTACGTTTTCGATTTCGATTGTTAAAAGATTCACCATTTTTCCAAATTGGTAAACGGTGTCATAATCCATCAAACTTCCTTTGTAAAAAGCATTACAACTGTATCTTGCTGGCGCTTCTTCACTTGGTTCTAAAACCAAAGTTTGTATATCGAATTTTCTAGTTTCGGTCAAAAGCATTTTACCTAATTGTCCGCCACCGAGAATTCCTAACTTAAAATCGGATGAGAAATAATTCATTACGTCGTAGTTATTGTTTTTAATGGTCTCATGCAGTCGCTTCGCTCGAGTCATTTTAGTTGTGTTTGCGCAAAGATAAACATTTGAAATTATTTTAATCGTTTCAAAATATCTTTCACTGCCGATTTATAAGCAGGAGTTTGATGACTGCAATCTCTTTGAAGTAAAAATTTTAATTCCTCATTTACCCAGTGGTGTTTTTTGCCAAGATTGTATAAAGTTCGCATAGTGTATGCAGCATTTGCGGCTTTGTTGGATTCAATCAACCAATCTAAACAAGTTTCAATTATCTTTTCTTCTTGATTTTCTGTTAAAGAATATTTTTTAGAATTGGATATAAACAAACAGATTTTAGAAATCGAACGTATTGCAGAATCATTTTTATAATGAGGTAAAGTCTCGCAAAAATCTTCTAAAAAAGGTAAAAATAAATCCATTTTTTCTTCACATATCAATTCCAAAATCCAACAAGCTTTATGGTGATTTTTATCCTTAACATTAAATGCAATTTCTAATAAATACTTTAAATAATCTGGATTGGCAAAGATGAAATCTTTATTATCATCTCTACTTTTCCTATGTGCTGTACTTTTAGCGATTTGATTGTAATAAGTTTCATTCATTTTGTAAATATATCAATTTTGCAAAAAAGTCAAAATACTTGTTATTAAATAGTTATTACTTCGTAAATTTGCTCCTTTATTTTTTAAAACAACAACACAATGATACATCTTCACGATAAAACTTTCGAGCCATTTATTTCTTCAGAAGAAATTGACTTCGCAATTGCAAATATGGCCAAACAAATGGACGACGATTTTTTTGATGAAGTTCCGGTTTTTGTTGGAATTTTAAATGGTTCCTTTATGGTAATGTCCGATTTGATGAAACATTACAGAGGAATGTGTGAAGTGAGTTTTATGAAAATGGCTTCTTATGAAGGAACGCAATCTACAAATGACGTTAAACAACTAATCGGAATCAACGAAAACCTTGAAGGAAGAACTGTTGTAATCGTTGAAGATATCGTTGATACAGGAAATACAATCGAAGAATTGAAAGCAATTTTTAAAGAAAAAGGAGTAAAGCATTTAAAAATTGCAACTTTATTTTTCAAACCAGAAGCATACAAAAAAGATATTAAAATAGATTACGTAGGGATTAGAATTCCTAACAAATTCATCGTTGGATATGGTTTAGACTACGATGGATTAGGAAGAAACCTAGCAGACGTTTATCAATTAGCACAATAATCTAACAATCCAATAATCTAACAATCTTAATCAAAATGATCAACATCGTTCTTTTCGGAAAACCAGGTGCAGGAAAAGGCACACAAGCTGAATTTTTAAAAGAAAAATACAATTTAACGCATCTTTCAACAGGAGATATTTTTAGATTTAACATCAAAAATGATACTGATTTAGGAAAATTAGCCAAAACTTTTATGGATAAAGGCGATTTAGTTCCAGATGAAGTAACTATCCAAATGTTGCAAAGCGAAGTTGATAAAAACCCACATTCGGCAGGATTTTTATTTGATGGTTTCCCAAGAACGTTAGCGCAAGCAGAAGCTTTAGATAAGTTTTTAGAATCTAAAGGTCAAAATATTACAGCTACTGTTGCGCTTGAAGCAGATGATAATATCCTTGTAGCACGTTTGTTAGAAAGAGGAAAAACTTCTGGAAGACCAGACGATCAAGATGAAGAAAAAATCAGAAATCGTTACGACGAATACAACCAAAAAACAGCTCCTTTAATGGATTATTACAAAGCTCAAGGAAAATTTCACGCTGTAAATGGTATTGGAACCATCTTAGAAGTTAACGAACGATTGAATCAAATTTTCGATAAATTATAATCTACAGAATTGGCTTCGAGATAAATTTCGAGCATTCAATTTTTTTTCAGATATTTGCACTCACAAAAGGAGCTATTTCCGATAATAGGGATTTATGCTCTTTTTTTGTAATTTTAAACTATGGAAATTTTAATAATACTTTTTCTAATCATTTTGAATGGTGTTTTTTCAATGTCAGAAATCGCATTGATTTCGGCAAGAAAAAACCGATTAGAAACGGCTGCAAAAAAAGGGAATGCCAATGCCAAAGCGGCTTTAGACTTGGCAAATTCACCAAACGAATTTTTATCTACAGTTCAAATTGGAATCACATTAATCGGAATTCTAACCGGTATTTATTCAGGTGATAAAATAACAACCGATGTTCAAAATTTTGTAGCATCGTTTGAAACTTTAAAACCTTACGCCAATTCAATTGCAGTGGGAATTGTAGTAGTAACTTTAACTTTTTTCTCTTTAGTTCTCGGAGAATTATTACCAAAACGAATCGGATTAAATTACCCAGAATCAATTGCAAAAGCTGTAGCCGTTCCAATGAAAATTGTTTCGAAAGTTACCATGCCATTTATTTGGTTACTTACAACTTCAACAGATTTTTTATTGAAAGTATTACAAATAAAACCAACAGCTGATGGAAAAGTAACTGAAGAAGAAATTAAAGCAATAATAAAAGAAGGAACTGAAGGCGGAGAAATTCAAGAAATCGAACACGATATTGTGGAACGCGTTTTTCACATTGGCGATAGAAAAGTAAATTCGTTAATGACGCACAGAAATTCTATTGTTTACTTGTCTTACGAAGATTCTGTTCAAGAAATAAAAGACAAAGTTCTTGACGAATTGCATTCATTTTATCCAGTTTGCGGCGACAATCTTGATGATGTTGAAGGAATTGTACTTCTAAAAGATTTATTCGTAAGTTTTGAAAAAGGTGGAGAGTTTGATTTGAAGAAAATAACTAAAGAACCTGTTTATTTCATCGAACATACATCTGCATATAAAGCCTTAGAAAACTTTAAAATTTCTAAAGTTCACTATGCTTTAGTAACCGATGAGCATGGAGTTTTTCAAGGAATTATTACATTGAATGACATTCTAGAAGCTTTAGTTGGTGATGCTGCCGATTTCTACGAAGATGAATTCAAAATTGTTGCTCGTGAAGACGGAAGTTGGTTGGTTGACGGACATTATTCGTTGCACGATTTTCTAACCTATTTCGATATGGACGATTTAATTGGTGATTACGATGTAACAACCGTAAGCGGATTAATCGTAACCGAGTTAGGAATCATACCAAAACAAGGACAAAAACTTATTTGGAACAAATTAGAATTTGAAGTAATAGATATGGATGGAGTCAAAATTGACAAAGTTTTAGTTACCAATATTAAAAATAATTAAATAAGTATTCAGTGTTCAGTGTTCAGTTCTCAGTTTTTCTGATGAATTGAATTTGTTCATTGAAAAAATAAATAGTGAAAGGTGAAAGTATTGTTTTAGATAATCTAAATCACTGAATACTGAACACTGAACACTGAACACTAATAAAATGACAGAAGGAAATTTTGTAGACTACGTAAAAATATATGTTACTTCCGGAAAAGGAGGAAAAGGTTCTACGCATTTACATAGAGAAAAATTTATTGAAAAAGGCGGTCCAGATGGTGGTGATGGAGGTCGTGGTGGACACGTTTATATAAAAGGAAACAAAAATCTTTGGACATTATTCCATTTGAAATTTGTAAAACATATGCGTGGTGGTCACGGTGGCGATGGAGGAAGTTCCAGAAGTACAGGTCACGATGGAGAAGATAAATATGTAGAAGTGCCATTAGGTACTGTGGTAAAAGATATCGAAACAGGAGAAATTCTTTTTGAAATTACAGAACACGGTGAAGAACGAATTCTAGCTCAAGGAGGAAAAGGAGGATTGGGAAATTGGCATTTTAGAAGTTCAACCAACCAAACGCCAAGATATTCACAACCCGGAATGCCTTCAACAGAATTGGATGTTATTCTAGAATTAAAGGTGCTTGCTGATGTTGGTTTAGTAGGATTTCCTAATGCAGGAAAATCAACTTTACTTTCAGTTTTAACTTCAGCTAAACCAAAAATTGCAGATTATCCATTTACAACATTAAAACCTAATTTAGGAATTGTTGCTTACAGAGAATTTCAATCGTTTGTTATAGCAGATATTCCAGGAATCATTGAAGGTGCAGCTGAAGGAAAAGGATTAGGACATTATTTCTTGCGTCATATCGAAAGAAATTCAACGCTGTTATTCTTGGTTCCAGCCGATGCGGATGATATTAAAAAAGAATACGAAATTCTATTAGACGAATTACGTCGTTACAATCCAGAAATGTTGGATAAAGATAGACTTTTAGTAATCTCAAAATGCGATATGCTCGATGATGAATTAAAAGCAGAAATGAAACAACATCTAGATAAATCCAAACTCGGAATTCCATATATGTTCATTTCATCTGTTGCACAGCAAGGTTTAACAGAATTAAAAGATAAACTTTGGGAAATGCTAAATGTAGAAGATGAAAAGCCTGAGAATAGCCACGGTTTGTAAGATATTTCTAAATAAACTAAAGCTTCGAAATTTTCGAGGCTTTTTTTGTGTTTTGATTTCCTAAAGTAAAGTTAAAATTAACTTATTAATTCAGGTTTTCGACCATAAAATTTAAATAATCCTCAAAAAATCGTAATTTCGCAACACTAAAATTTTGCAATATTCAATTCAAAGTGTAACAAATTGCATTTTAAATAGACTATTAGCTAACAAACAATTAACCTTTTATATTTTCAATTATGAAGAAAATTTTATTATCCTTAATTGCTGCCATTATGCTTGTTCCAACAAGTGTTAAAGCTGACGAAGGAATGTGGTTTTTAATGTTCATCGAACGTTTGAATCACCGCGATATGCAAAAAATGGGCTTGCAATTGACAGCCGAAGAAATCTACAGCATCAACAATCATAGTTTGAAAGATGCTATTGTACAATTCAACGGAGGTTGTACAGCAGAAATCATCTCTAAAGATGGTTTAGTTTTAACAAATCACCACTGTGGTTATGATGCTATTGCAGAATTATCATCAGCAGAAAAAAACTATTTAAAAGATGGTTATTGGGCTGCAGATAGAAAATCTGAAATGAAACCATCAAGCTTATACGTTCGTTTCTTTGTTCGTATGGATGATTGTACAAAAAGAATTTTAGCAGTAGTAAACTCAAGTATGAGCGAAGCAGATAGAGAAAAAGCTATCAATGCTGAAATTGCTAAAATTGAAAAAGAAAATAATGAAGGTAGAAAATATACGGTTTCTGTTCGTCCATTTTTTCAAGGAAATGAGTACTATTATTTTGTTTACCAAGATTATAAAGATGTTCGTTTAGTTGGAACTCCTCCAGAAAGTTTAGGAAAATTTGGTGGAGATACTGACAACTGGGAATGGCCACGTCACACAGCAGATTTCTCAATGTTTAGAGTTTATGCTAATGCAGATGGTTCTCCTGCAGAATATTCTCAAAATAATGTTCCGTTAAAACCAAAACATTATTTACCAGTTAATTTAAGTGGTGTTAAAGAAAATGATTTTGCAATGATTCTTGGATATCCAGGAAGAACTAACCGTTGGATGCCAGCCGGTGGAATTGAGCAAAATGTAAAATTTGCATATCCTGCTTGGGTTGAAGGTGCAAAAACAGGTATGGACGGAATGAAAAAATATATGAATCAAAGTGATGCTTTGAATCTTGTATATGCTTCTAAATATGCTTCAACAGCTAATTACTGGAAAAACCGTCAAGGAATGATTGATGCTTTAACCAAATTTGGTACTGCAAAATCTAAAGCAGCTCAAGAAGCTAAATTTAATAAATGGGCTAACAAACCAGCAAATAAAGCTAAATACGGAAACGTAATTGCTAACATAAATAATTTTTATGCTTTAACAAACGAGAAATCTCGTCACGATAACTACTTACAACAATTATTCAGAACATCTTCTTTCGGAACTATTGGAAGAAGTTTAGGAAAACAATTAGATTTGTATGTGAAAGCTGATGCTGCAAAACGTGCTACAATGGCACCTCAAATCACTGAGATGGCTACAGAAATGTTTAAAGAATTACACATTCCAGCAGAGAAAGATATTCTTGCGGCTCAATTACAAACATATGCAACTAAATCAACAGGTTATGCAATTGCTCCTATGGTAAAACAAATTGGTGATGCAAACAATAATGATTTTACAAAATATGTAAACGCTGCATTTGATTTAAGTATTTTTACATCAGTAGATAGAGTTAAAGCTTTCTTAGATTTACCAAGCGAAGCTATGCTAACAAACGATCCATTATATGCTTTGTCAAATGATATGGTTGCTCATTTTGGAAAAAAATCGGATGAAGTAACTAAAGCTCAAAATGATTTTGCCTCTTCATTCCGTTTATTGGTAGAAGGTTTAAGAGAATCTAAAATTGGAGCTATCAAATATCCAGATGCAAACTCAACATTGCGTTTAACATACGGAAAAGTTCGTTCGCTTCCTGCAGATAAAAGAAATGACGCAGTTGTAAATAACTACACAACACTTGCAGGTCAAGTGAAAAAATACAAAAAAGGAGATCAAGAGTTTGATTTACCAGCGCGTGTTTTAGAAATGAATAAAAACAAAGATTTCGGTCGTTATGCTGATAAAGACGGTTCACTTCATGTGAATTTCTTAACAGACAATGATATCACAGGAGGAAACTCAGGTTCTCCAGTTCTTAACGGAAAAGGAGAATTAATCGGACTAGCTTTTGACGGAAACATTGAAGCAATGGCTGGTGATGTAATCTTTGATAACAAATTACAAAGAACAATCAACGTAGACATTCGTTACGTTCTTTGGGTTATTGAAAATTTCTCAGGTGCAAAACACATCGTTGACGAAATGACTTTGGTAAGATAAATCAAAGTACGAAGTACAAAATAAGAATTACGAAATAATCGTAAAATAATAACTCCGAATTAAGTAATTAGTTCGGAGTTTTTTTATGAGCGAATGGCTCGGGAATTTTTGGTGTCCATATTCCTGCTTTTTGCACTGCATGGCAGTTGCTTCAAATGCGTAGCATTCACCGAACACTTATATAAAATAAAAGTCAAGTGAGGTAATCATGGCTAGGTAGCAATTGTATCGAACAAATGTTAAGTTCTTTAAAACACTTTCATCTTTAATACATAACTTTTCTTATTTTTGAAAAATAATAACAACCCATGAAATTTCTACCTTTTTTATTTCTTCTAATTTCCTTCAATATGATGGCTGAAACTGATTTTGAAAAAGCAGAAAAACTCTACAAACAAGAAAAGTACGATCAAGCTAAAACTCTTTTTGAAAGCTATTTAAAATCCAATCCAAATCATTACAAAACGGTTGAGTTTCTTGGTGATATCGCAGGGCATCAAAAAAAATGGGATGAAGCTATCAAACAATATAAAGTTTTAAAAACTCAGTTTCCTAAAACAGCCAATTATTGGTACAAATATGGTGGAGCTCTCGGAATGAAAGCCAAATCAGTTAATAAATTCAAGGCTTTAGGAATGATTGATGATGTGGAAAGCGCTTTTCTCACAGCAGCAAAATTAGATGTGAAACATATCGATTCACGTTGGGCATTGGTAATGCTTTACATAGAATTGCCAGGAATTGTTGGTGGAAGTGAGACTAAAGCTGTAAAATATTCTAACGAATTAATGGAGCTTTCTAAAGTAGATGGCTACCTTTCCAAAGGTTATATCGACGAATATTTCAACCGTTATAAAAAAGCAGAAACAAATTATATTAAAGCACACGAAATTGGCAATTCAAAAACCACTTTTCAAAAATTATATAATTTATATTTGAATAAAATTAAAGATAAAGCGAAAGCAACAAAATTAAAAGAACAATTCGAAAAAAAATAACAAAACTCAAATTCCAAATTCCAATAATTATAGGTTTGGGATTTGGAATTTTAATAATTGGAATTTCAAATGCGTACACATTTCATAGCCATTGGCGGTGCAGCCATGCACAATTTAGCACTAGCATTACATAACAAAGGATATCAAGTTACAGGAAGCGACGACGCTATTTTTGAGCCATCAAAATCACGTTTAGAAAAAAAAGGTTTGTTGCCTATTGAAATGGGTTGGTTTCCAGAAAAAATTACTCAAGATATTGAGGCTATCATTTTAGGAATGCACGCAAAAGCAGACAATCCTGAATTGTTAAAAGCAAAAGAATTAGGATTGAAAATCTATTCTTATCCTGAATTTTTATACGAACAATCTAAAAATAAAACCCGAGTTGTAATTGGTGGTTCACATGGAAAAACAACTATAACTTCAATGATTTTACACGTAATGCATTATCACAATATTGAAGTTGATTATATGGTTGGAGCTCAGTTAGAAGGATTTGATACTATGGTTCATCTAACAGAAAATAACGATTTTATTGTACTGGAAGGCGATGAATATTTATCTTCACCAATAGACAGACGACCAAAATTTCATTTGTATCAACCTAATATTGCTTTGCTTTCAGGAATTGCTTGGGATCATATTAATGTGTTTCCAACCTTTGAAAATTATGTAGAGCAATTTGAAATTTTTGTAAATCAAATTACAAAAGGTGGAATTCTTGTTTACAATGAAGAAGACGAAACCGTTAAAAAAGTAGCCGAAAATTCTGAAAACCCAATCAGAAAAATTGCTTATCAAACACCAAGTTACACTGTTGAAGATGGAACTACTTTACTTGATACGCCGGAAGGTCCAATGCCAATAGAAGTTTTTGGGGCACACAATTTGAATAATCTAGCAGGAGCAAAATGGATTTGCCAAAATATGGGTGTTGATGAAGCCGATTTCTACGAAGCCATTGCCAGTTTTAAAGGAGCAAGTAAACGTCTAGAAAAAATTGCTGAAGGAAAAGGAAAAGTAGCTTATAAAGATTTTGCTCATTCACCAAGTAAGGTTTCAGCAACCACAAAAGCAGTAAAGAATCAATATCCAGATAGAACTTTGATTGCGTGTTTAGAATTACATACTTATAGTAGTTTAAACGCAGAATTTCTAAAGGAATATCAAGGCGCACTAGACGCAGCCGATGTTGCCGCAGTTTTCTATTCTCCAGATGCTGTAAAAATCAAGCAACTTGAAGAAGTAACTTACGAACAAATAGCACAATCATTCCAAAGAGAAGATTTAATTATCTATACAAATCCAGCAGATTTTAAAAATTTCTTATTCAGTCAAAACTTTGATAACTCCGCTTTATTGTTAATGAGTTCAGGTAATTATGGAGGATTGAATTTTGATGAGGTAAAAGGATTGTTGAAGTAATTTGAAAATATATTCTTTATTTGAAACTAAAAGAAAATAATGGAGATTTTAAGCGCAATTTTAGATTTATTTTATGTTTTGGATTCTAAAAGTGTTTTAAATAAGAATTGGAAAATATTTGTTGATTCGGATAGTTATATTGGAACTAGATTTATTGCATTTATTTCCGTTCTAATTTTAATTGTTTTTTATTTAGGGATTTTAGCTGTAATTGTATTTTTAATTTATTCTTATTTTGCTAAAAAGGAAGTGTAATTACTTTCCATACTTAAAATGACCAACAATTTCCCAACTAAACAAGCAATCTTCTGCGACTTGTCCGCCACCAACATTGTGAACAATAATAGGGTTTCCATCTATTGATTTTTTGTGGGTTATAATTCCAATGTGAGGTAATTTTCCATTAATCATCCAAGTTACAATTTCGCCTGTTTTATAATCATTTGGATTATTTGAAACTTCAAGTTTTTTACCTTTTCGTTCAAAGAAAACTTCAAGATTTGGAACTCTTCTGTGGTCAATATTTGTGTCTGTTTTTTTCAAACCCCATTTGGTTGGATATTTCGAAAAGTTAGCTTTCATATCTTCGTGAACTTCTTTTTGCAAATCAATTCCAAGTTTTCGATAGGCACGAATTACAACGTCTGAACAAACTCCAGTTTTAGCAGGAACATCACCATTAGGATATTTTAATGAAACATAATCTGGAGTGTAAACTACATTTTCATCAATAATTGAAATTGCAGCATTTGAAAGCTTCTCTTCAAAAGTAGAAGGGTTTTCAATCGCAGCAACTGAAATGTTTTCAGTTTTCAATTTATTTTTTTCAGCTTTTTTGCATCCAAAAGAAAATAAAATCACCAGAAGAATTAAAGGTAGTTTCATGAATTGTTTTTTATTCAAACGAAAATTCTAATCATTTTATTTTGAACTCTTTAAAAAAATATAGTTCTTTGTGATTTATAAACGCCAAAATAATTATGTACACACCTATCAATCAATGGGCTGAAGACGATCGCCCAAGAGAAAAATTTCTACTAAAAGGAAAATCTTCCTTATCAGATTCCGAATTACTTGCTATTTTAATTGGTTCCGGCTCTCGAAATGAAAGCGCAGTGCAACTTTGTCAACGCATTTTATTTTCAGCCAACAACAATTTAAACCAACTCGGAAAATTATCCATTCAACAACTTACCGAATTTAAAGGAATAGGTGAGGCAAAAGCTATTTCTATCGCAGCAGCATTAGAATTAGGAAGAAGAAGACGATCAGAAGAAGCTATTACTTTAGATAAAATTACTTCAAGCAAAGTTGTTTTCGAAATCATGCAACCCATAATAGGTGAATTGCCACACGAAGAATTTTGGGTTTTATATCTCAATAATTCCAATAAAGTAATTCATAAATCACAACTTTCAAAAGGAGGCATTACAGGAACTGTTGTAGACAGCAGAATAATTTTCAAAACCGCATTGGAATATAACGCAACTTCGTTAATTTTGACACACAATCATCCATCTGGAAAATTGCTAGCAAGTGATGCAGACAAAGAAGTGACCAAAAAATTGAAATTAGCTGGTCAACAAATGGATATTTTTGTATTGGATCATATTATTATTACAGAAAATGGTTATTATAGTTTCAATGATAATGGTATTTTCTAATTATAAATTCAAAACTTAGCAATTTTTCAAGTCAATTAATAAATTTAAAATTGAAACATATTACCGATATTTTTTTTGATTTAGATCATACACTTTGGGATTTTGATAAAAATTCTGAGCTGGCTTTTGATAAAATATTTAAAGAAAATCACCCAAAAGTTGATACAAAATCGTTTGTAGAAATCTACGCACCAATCAATCAAGCTTGTTGGAAATTGTATCAAGTTGATAAAATTTCTCACGAGGAACTACGTTACAAAAGATTGAAAGATTCGTTTGATGCGCTAAACTATTCAATTTCTGATGAAGATATTAATCAAATGTCAGTTGATTATATAACCTATTTGCCAGAAAACAACATGTTATTTGATGGCGCAAAAGAAGTTTTAGACTATCTCAATCTTAAGTATAAGTTGCATATAATAACCAATGGTTTTGCAGAAGTTCAATATAAAAAATTAAATAATTCTGGAATTTCAGATTATTTTATTTCTGTAACCAATTCGGAAATGGCTGGTGTGAAAAAACCAAATCCTAAGATATTTGAGTATGCTTTATCAAAGGCAAATGCCAATAAACAGAATAGTATTATGATTGGCGATTGTATAGATGCTGATGTTAAAGGAGCATTAGATTTTGGGATTGATGCCATATTTTTTAACGAAAGTAAAATTGAAATTCCTTCTCATATCAAACAAGTGAATCACTTAATAGAATTAAAAAATTACCTATAATGAAAAAATATTATCTTTTATTTTTATTAGTTTCTGCTATCGGATTTAGTCAAAATTTGAATGACTATAAGTATGCAATGGTGCCTTCAAAATTCAACTTTTTGAAAGAAGAAAACATGTATAACTTAAATGCTTTGACTAAATTATTTATGGAAAAATATGGTTTCGAAACCTATTTAAGTAATGAAACTGCTCCTGATGATTTTATCGCAAATAATTGTAATAAAGTATTTGTTGATGTTATTCCTAATAATAATTTTTTCACAACAAGAGTGAAAGTTGTTTTAAAAGACTGTAGAGGAACAATTTTATATACTTCAGAAGAAGGAACAAGTAAAGATAAAGAATATAAAGTTGCCTATAATCAAGCTTTACGAATGGCTTTTGATAGTTTTAGTATTTTAAAAACCCACAAATACCAACCTTCACAAAAGAGTTTAGGGATGATTGGTGAACCAGCTCCAGCTAAAGTAAATGTAGAAAAGGTTGTTGTAACTAGCGAGAATGTCAAGGTTTATACTTCTAAAGTTGATAATTCATCTTTATTTGTTCAACCAATCACAAATGGTTTTCAAATCATAGACTCTGAACCAAAAGTGATTTATAAAATCTTCAATACTTCAACAAAAGATGTTTATATCGCCACAAGAGGAACAATTCAAGGTGTTT
Organism: Flavobacteriia bacterium; assembly: GCA_013298525.1. Taxonomy (GTDB): domain Bacteria; phylum Bacteroidota; class Bacteroidia; order Flavobacteriales; family Flavobacteriaceae; genus Flavobacterium. The sequence continues at coordinate 10,388 of JAAFHW010000005.1, read as the reverse complement.
TCTTTTCAAAAAACAACGAATGGTTTTTCGAATACTATCAAAACGACAAATTAGTTACTGAAAAAGTAGAAGTAAAATTCTAAACTATTTACTAATAACCATATTTATCTTTCCAACGATTTTTTAAAAATTCTCTCGTTCCATTTTCTCTAGAATTACTTCCAGGATCGTAGAATTTAGTTTCCTTAATTGCATCAGGTAAATATTCTTGTTCGCTAAAATTATTTGCGTAATTGTGAGAATATTGGTATTCATCACCATAACCTAATTCCTTCATTAATTTGGTTGGAGCGTTTCGCAAATGAATTGGAACTGGTAAATCGCCAGTTTGTTTTACAATAGCTTGCGCTTCGCCAATCGCCATATAACTTGCATTACTTTTCGGAGATGTAGCTAAATAAACCGCACACTGACTCAAAATAATTCTACTTTCAGGATAACCAATTGTGGCAACCGCTTGAAACGTATTATTCGCCATAATAAAAGCAGTTGGATTTGCATTTCCAATGTCTTCACTTGATAAAATCAACATTCTTCGAGCTATAAATTTTACATCTTCGCCACCTTCAATCATTCGAGCCAACCAATAAACTGCTCCATTTGGGTCGCTTCCGCGAATCGATTTTATAAAAGCAGAAACAATATCATAATGTTGTTCGCCAGTTTTGTCATAAAGAACTGTGTTTTGTTGTACTAATTCTAAAACTTTTTCATTGGTAATTGTAATTTGACCTTCAGGGCTTGCGTTTACAACCAATTCAAAAATATTTAATAGTTTGCGTCCATCACCACCAGAAAGTCGCAACAACGCTTCTGATTCTTTGATTTTTATTTTTTTGGAAGAAATTATTATGTCTAATTTCATCGCTCGTTCCAAAAGCGCTAATAAATCTTCCTTCGAAAACGGATTTAAAACATAAACCTGACAACGTGACAATAACGCAGGAATCACTTCAAAACTCGGATTTTCGGTTGTCGCTCCAATCAATGTTACCCAACCTTTTTCTACAGCTGCCAAAAGTGAATCTTGTTGTGATTTACTAAAACGATGAATCTCGTCAATAAACAAAATTGGATTTTTAGCCGTAAACAATCCGCCACTTTGTTTTGCTTTTTCAATCACATCGCGGATGTCTTTCACACCACTATTTATAGCGCTCAATTCATAAAACGGACGATTACTTTGCTTGGCAATTATCTGAGCCAAAGTCGTTTTTCCGGTACCAGGCGAACCCCAAAAAATCATTGAAGGAATAACACCACGAGCAATCTGTTGCGTCAATGAACCATTCGGTCCAACCAAGTGCAACTGACTAATGTAATCTTCTAATTTCTGCGGACGAATGCGTTCGGCTAAAGGTGCTTCCATGTGGTAAAATTACATATTTCAATCTGAACTTTTTTCAGATTTTCATAAATATTGCTTGGATTCTTTTGCCACAGATTCACAGATTATAAATAATTTTAAAAAATCTGTGAATCTGTGGCTAACATTTAAGGAAGAAAAAATCAATTGCTGACAAAATAGCATTAAATAATTATTGGTTGTATTTTTGATAAATCAATTGTCACTATGAGACACAATAACGAAATAAACCATTTTAAATTTTCACCATCAACGTGGATTGTTCCAACTTTTTTGTTGGTTGTGATTTGGTTTGTGTTTTATGTAGAAAACTCTTTTAATATTGATTTAGGTAATCACGGAATTCTACCAAGAACTTTCTCAGGATTGCAAGGTGTCATTTTTAGTCCGTTTTTGCATGGTGATTTGAGTCATATTGCTAATAATTCGTTGCCACTTTTTATTTTGACAACCGCGCTAATTTATTTTTACAGAGAAGTTTCACTAAAAGTTTTGGTATACGGAATACTATTTTCAGGTATAATCACTTGGATTATTGGTCGCGAATCCTATCACATTGGAGCCAGCGGATTAATTTATGTTTTGGTTTCCTTTATTTTCTTTAAAGGAATGATGACTAAATATTATCGATTGATGGCATTATCACTTGCAGTTGTTGTTTTATATGGCGGAATGATTTGGTATATTTTTCCAGATGTTGACCATAAAATTTCATGGGAAGGACATTTAGCTGGATTACTAACAGGATTTGTTTTTGCTGTAAGATTTAAAACTCCTGATTACGTAAAAGACATTCAATACGAATGGGAAAAACCTGATTTCAATCCGCAAGAAGATGCCTTTATGAAACGATTTGATGAAAACGGCAACTTTGTAAATCCACCAAAACCCGAAGAACTAATGGTTGAATATGAAGAAATTCTTTCAGAACCAATTCAATATGTTTATGTTTTTAAGGAGAGTAAGGATGAAGATCAAGTAGACGAATAGTTTGCTTTTTAGCCCCGATAGGAATGAAAATCTCGTCTCGTTTTTTGAAACGAGACGAGATTGTAATGTATAGCGGGAAAATGGTTTGCAAATAAAGCCCAAGCCATTCGCTTCTAATAAAATTGTTATTGTCGTTGGCGAACTGTCTCATACAAAAATGCTCCACAAGCCACAGAAACATTCAGCGAACCAATAGTTCCGAACATAGGTAGTTTTCCTTTAGCATCAACAATTTTCAAAACCGATGGATTAATTCCTCTGTCTTCGCTTCCCATGATGATGGCAACCGGTTCGTTTAGAGAAATATCATAAATACTATCTTCGGTTTTTTCTGTTGCTGCAACGGTTTTAATTCCGCTTCCTTGAAGATAGAAAATCGCGTCTTTAATGTGATCTACTTTACAAATTGGCACATTGAAAACAGCACCAGCAGAAGTTTTTACAGTATCGCCATTCACAGGTGCAGAACCAGTTTTTTGAACTATAATTCCGTCAACTCCAGTACATTCGGCAGTTCTAATTATAGCGCCAAAATTTCGAGCATCGCTCAATTGATCAAGGATTAAAAACAAAGGCATTTTTCCACTTTCTACAACGCTGTCAACAAGAGTTTCTAGCTTTACAAACGAAATAGGAGCAATGGTTGCCACCGCACCTTGGTGATTATTTGGAGTTAATCGGTTTAATTTTTCTACAGGAACATACGAGAAATTGATGCTATTTTTTTTCATAGCTTTCATCAATTCCTGCATCAATTCGCTTTGGGCATCGCTTTGAACGAATACTTTATCGATTTCTTTTCCTGCATTTATAGCTTCTATAATTGCTCTAATTCCGAAGATTTGGTTTTCTTTTTCCATGGCGCAAAGATAGTTTTTTTAGACTACTTAGGCAAGGTTAGACTTGATTAGACTGCTTAGATTTGTAGATTGTTAGATTTTTATCGAAGTCTAAGTAGTCTAAGATGTCCAAAAATCTAAAATGTCTAATCTAAAAAGTTGCTTTCAAACTAATATGAACAATAGAATTAGAAAGTTTTATGGCTTGTTCGTTGGTGCTTCCGTTGGCGTAAATCAAATTGAAAAGTCCGTTTTTTGTCAACAATCCAAATCCGAAACCAAGTCCAAGAAGATTACCATTAGAATCAGTGGTCTTGTCTTGAAAATATCCATAATCTATTATAGAATGAACATAAATATTTGGCGAAAGAATATAGCGATATTCAGTCAGAATAGAGGAGAAGATGTTGCCTTGTAAACTATTCTCATTAAAGCCTCGAATCGAATTGATGCCTCCAAAACGATGCAATTCATTAATAATATAATCATCACTTTGCAAATAGAAATTCTGAGTTTTTAAATTGACCACATTTTTATTGTTGAGATACAAATTGTGTTTCAAATTCAAACTTCCAAAAAACTGCGAATTACTTTGAAATTTGGACTCGCGTTTTCCTGTTCCAATTTTTAAACTATAATTACTTTTTTCAGGAAACAGAAAATCATCTTGTTTAAAATCTACAAACTCAAAAGTAGATGTGATAAATTGGTTTTCAAAGTCACTAATAGTAGAGGTATTTACATTATTAATATCACTTGATTCGGCCGATTGATAACCCAAATACAATCTAGTATTGTAATTAAAATAGTATCCCAAATCGATTGAAGTTTGTGTGTTTTGAAAAGTACTATCTTGTTTGAAAATGTTCAATTGAGCTTTCAATCCAATCGGACTTTTGAAAATATAAGGAAGTTCCAAACCTAGATTAAACGTTTTTTGATCTTCACCATTGCTTTTCCAATACAAAGCTATTTTTTCACCTGAATTTAAAATGTTATTCAAAGTCAAATCCAAATAACCATTAAAAATAACTTTAGAATTTTCATCGTTAGAAAAACCAATAAAACCATCAAAGTTATTCGCTTTTGCTTTTTCCAAATAAACATAAACTTTGGTAGAATCTTTCGTAAACAAAATCTCAGGATATTTAGTTTGCTTTACAAATCGATATTGCTCTATGTCTTTGTAAAGTTTTTCCAAATTCTGCTGATTGAAAACTTTTTTTCTATAAAGTCGTTTCAAATTTTTCTTGTGACCCTCCGGAAATTTGTCATAGCCATTAATTACAATATCATTCAATTGACGCTTCTGTTCGGTTTTTACATTCAAGTCGGCGGTAACAAGACCGTTTTTATTTTTAATATTCAGTAATTTCACTTTAGCCATCGAAAATCCTTTTGTTTCCAATTGCTTCAAAGTCGAATTCAAAAAGGCTTCGCTTTCAACAAAAGGCAATTTCAAAGTGTCATTTTTAACTTCATAAATACCCCAATTTTTAACGTCAAAATCTTTACCTATATATATATGTATAAAATTAGTTTTTTCACCTATATTATATAGGTATAAAAAAGTGCTGTCATTTTCCTTTTTACTTTCAATGATTACTTGTTCTAAAAAACCAACTTTCAACAACTTTTCAGAAAACAATTTTGTTTCATCAACAACACCTTTTGCGTTACTAAAAGATTTAGAATAACCTACAGAATCGATAACTTTAGTTTGCTTATCATTTTTACCAATAATTTTCAAATGCATATTTTGCCCAAAACTATTTAGGAAAAATAAGAAAATAAAAAGTAATATTAGTTTCTTCATTATGAGGAGCGAATGGCTTGGGTTTTATTTGTAATCCTTATTCCTGCTGCCTTTCCAAATCTTTTTTTACAAAAAAGGATTTTCCCTTGCATCAGGGCTATAGAGCCAGCTATTCTAATATTTGTTACCGTTGTAAAAATAACGTAAAAATTGTGAGTTTAATATATTTTTTCAGTCCTTAAGAAATGTTGTTGAAAATTAATGAATTATGATTTTTTTTATTAAAAATAATTACTACATTTGCAACCCCTAAAAAGTGGGGAATTAATAAATAAAAGAAAAATTAGTATTTAATTATGCCAACAATTCAACAATTAGTAAGAACAGGAAGAACTCAAATCACTAAGAAGAGTAAATCGGTTGCTTTAGATTCTTGTCCTCAAAGAAGAGGTGTTTGTACGCGTGTTTACACTACTACTCCAAAAAAACCAAACTCTGCAATGCGTAAAGTTGCGCGTGTACGTTTGACTAATGGAAATGAAGTGAATGCTTACATCCCAGGAGAAGGACACAATCTACAAGAGCACTCGATAGTATTAGTGAGAGGCGGAAGAGTAAAAGATTTACCAGGAGTTAGATACCACATCGTTCGTGGTGCGCTTGATACCTCAGGTGTAGCAGGAAGAACGCAACGTAGATCTAAGTATGGTGCAAAACGTCCAAAAGAGGCGAAAAAGTAATTTTTAAAACTCAAAAAGAAAAGACATGAGAAAAAGAGCAGCAAAGAAAAGACCTCTTTTACCAGATCCAAGGTTTAATGACCAATTGGTAACACGTTTTGTAAACAACTTAATGTGGGATGGTAAAAAATCTACAGCTTTTAAAGTATTTTATGATGCAATTGACATCGTAGAAGCAAAGAAAAACAATGATGAAAAATCAGCATTAGAAGTATGGAAAGATGCTTTAACTAACGTTATGCCTCACGTAGAAGTACGTAGTCGTAGAGTTGGTGGAGCTACATTTCAAATCCCAATGCAAATCAGACCAGATAGAAAAATTTCTATGGCAATGAAGTGGATGCTTCTTTATGCTCGTAGAAGAAATGAGAAATCTATGGCTCAAAAACTAGCTTCTGAAATTTTAGCTGCTGCTAAAGAAGAAGGTGCTGCTGTTAAAAAGAGAATGGATACTCACAAAATGGCTGAAGCAAACAAAGCATTCTCACACTTTAGATTTTAATACATACAGAAATGGCTAGAGATTTAAAATTCACGAGAAATATTGGTATTGCAGCTCACATTGATGCTGGTAAAACAACAACAACTGAGCGTATATTATTTTACACTGGTAAATCGCATAAAATTGGTGAGGTGCACGATGGTGCTGCAACAATGGATTGGATGGCACAAGAGCAAGAAAGAGGTATTACAATTACTTCTGCTGCTACAACTTGTGAGTGGAATTTTCCAACAGAACAAGGAAAAGTATTGCCAGAATCACAACCTTATCACTTTAATATTATTGATACTCCTGGGCACGTTGACTTTACTGTAGAAGTAAACCGTTCTTTACGTGTACTTGATGGTTTAGTTTTCTTGTTTTCTGCTGTTGATGGTGTTGAGCCACAATCAGAAACTAACTGGAGACTTGCTGATCAATATAGAGTTCCACGTATGGGATTTGTTAATAAAATGGACCGTCAAGGATCTAACTTTTTGGCAGTTTGTCAACAAGTAAGAGATATGCTAAAATCAAATGCAGTTGCAATCACTTTGCCAATTGGTGAAGAGAATGATTTTAGAGGTGTAGTTGATTTAGTAAAAAATCAAGCAATTGTATGGCATGATGCAACTCAAGGTGCAACTTTTGATATAATTGATATACCAGCTGATATGGTTGCTGAAGTTAAGGAGTATAGAGATATACTTATTGAAGCAGTTGCTGATTATGATGAAAATCTGCTTGATAAATATATGGAAGATCCAGATTCTATCACAGAAGAAGAAATAAATAATGCTTTACGTGCAGCTACTATGGACATGGCTATCATTCCTATGATTGCAGGTTCTTCTTTCAAAAACAAAGGAGTTCAGTTCATGTTAGATGCTGTTTGTAAATATTTACCATCTCCTTTAGATAAAGAAGGTATTCAAGGTATTCACCCTGATGATGCTGATTTATTAGAAGAAGATCAAACTAAAATCTTACGTCGTCCTGATGTAAAAGAGCCGTTCGCTGCTCTTGCATTTAAAATTGCTACTGACCCTTATGTTGGTCGTTTAGCTTTCTTCCGTGCATATTCAGGTCGTTTAGATGCTGGTTCTTATATCTTAAACACTCGTTCTGGAAACAAAGAAAGAATTTCTCGTATCTACCAAATGCATGCTAACAAACAAAACCCAATCGATTACATCGAGGCTGGAGATATTGGTGCAGCAGTTGGATTTAAAGATATTAAGACTGGAGATACAATGTGTGATGAAAAACACCCAATTATTCTTGAGTCAATGAAATTCCCTGCACCGGTAATTGGTATCGCTATTGAGCCAAAAACTAAAGCAGACGTTGATAAAATGGGTATGGCTTTAGCTAAATTAGCTGAAGAGGATCCAACGTTTACTGTAAGAACAGATGAGGCTTCAGGTCAAACTATTATCTCAGGTATGGGTGAGTTGCACTTAGACATTCTTGTAGATCGTATGAAACGTGAATTCAAAGTTGAAGTTAACCAAGGTGAACCTCAAGTAGAATACAAAGAAGCTTTCACAAAATCTGCTCAACACAGAGAGACTTATAAAAAACAATCTGGAGGTCGTGGTAAATTCGGAGATATCGTATTTAGACTTGAGCCTGCAGATGAAGTTGATGGAAAAGTGCCTGTAGGGTTACAATTCGTTAACGAAGTTAAAGGTGGAAACGTTCCTAAAGAATATATTCCTTCTGTAGAGAAAGGTTTTAGAGAAGCAATGAAAACTGGTCCATTAGCTGGATATCAAGTAGATAGTTTAAAAGTAACCTTATTGGATGGATCTTTTCACCCAGTAGATTCTGATGCACTTTCTTTTGAATTAGCAGCTAAAATGGGATACAAAGAAGTAGCGAAAGCTGCAGGTGCTGTTATCCTTGAGCCAATTATGAAAATGGAAGTAATTACTCCAGAAGAAAACATGGGAGATATCGTTGGTGATATTAACCGTCGTAGAGGTCAAGTAAATGATATGGGTGACAGAAATGGAGCTAAAACTATCAAAGCTAATGTGCCTTTATCAGAAATGTTTGGATATGTTACAACATTAAGAACATTATCTTCAGGTAGAGCAACTTCTACAATGGAATTTTCACATTATGAACAAACTCCTTCTAATATTTCAGAAGAAGTTATCAAAAAAGCAAAAGGTAACGCTTAATTTTTAACAAGATGAGTCAAAAAATTAGAATAAAATTAAAATCTTACGATCACATGTTGGTTGATAAATCAGCTGAGAAAATCGTAAAAACTGTGAAAAGCACAGGTGCTGTTGTAACAGGTCCAATTCCGTTACCAACTCACAAAAAAATATTTACTGTATTACGTTCTCCTCACGTTAATAAAAAATCGAGAGAGCAGTTTGAAGTAATGTCATACAAAAGATTATTAGATATTTACTCTTCATCTTCAAAAACTATTGATGCTCTAATGAAATTAGAGTTACCAAGTGGTGTTGAAGTAGAAATTAAAGTTTAATCTGAGTAAGATTTGAAAAATAAAACCGCTAAAGTAGCACTTACTTAGCGGTTTTTTTAAACTTTAAAATAATATTTGGTGGTTGCAATATTAGTTGTATATTTGCACCCTCAAAAGAGGCGGTATGTATCGTTCTCAAAATTAATTAATTAATAAATTGTTTAATATGTCTGGGTTAATTGGAAGAAAAATCGGCATGACTAGCATTTTCGATGAAAACGGGAAGAACATTCCTTGTACAGTAATCGAAGCTGGACCTTGTGTCGTTACCCAAGTCAGAACCAATGAGGTTGACGGGTATGAAGCTCTTCAACTTGGTTTCGATGACAAAACAGAAAAACATGCTACTAAAGCTGACTTAGGTCACTTTAAAAAAGCTGGTACTTCTGCTAAAAAGAAAGTCGTTGAATTCCAAGGGTTTGAAGGTGAGTTTAAGTTAGGTGACAATGTCACTGTTGAGGTATTCAGCGAAGGAGAATTTGTTGATGTACAGGGTGTTTCTAAAGGTAAAGGTTTTCAAGGTGTTGTAAAACGTCACGGTTTTGGTGGTGTTGGACAAGCTACACATGGTCAACATAACCGTTTAAGAGCGCCAGGTTCTGTAGGAGCATCTTCTTATCCATCACGTGTATTCAAAGGAATGCGTATGGCTGGAAGAATGGGTGGTGAAAATGTAAAAGTACAAAATCTTAGAGTTTTGAAAGTAGTTGCTGAAAAGAATCTACTTGTTGTTAAGGGAGCTATTCCTGGATGCAAAAACTCTTATGTAATCATTCAGAAGTAATGGAAGTAAAAGTATTAGACATCAACGGAAAAGAAACTGGAAGAAAAGTTCAACTTTCTGATTCAGTTTTCGCAATTGAGCCAAATAATCACGCAGTATATCTTGATGTAAAGCAATATCTTGCTAATCAAAGACAAGGAACGCACAAAGCTAAAGAAAGAGCTGAAGTTGCAGGTTCTACTCGTAAGATTAAAAAGCAAAAAGGTACTGGTACAGCTCGTGCAGGTAGTAAAAAATCTCCAGTTTTCAAAGGAGGAGGAACTATCTTCGGACCTAGACCAAGAAGTTATTCTTTTAAATTGAATAAAAGTTTGAAAAGATTGGCAAGAAAATCTGCCTTCTCTTTAAAAGCTAAAGAATCAAATTTAATCGTAGTAGAAGATTTTAATTTTGAAACTCCAAATACTAAAAAATTCATTAGTGTTTTGAAAGCCTTAGGGTTAGAAAATAAAAAATCTCTAATAGTGTTGGGTGATTCAAATAAAAATGTATATTTGTCGTCACGCAATTTAAAAGCATCTAGCGTCGTAACTAACTCTGAGTTAAGTACTTATGCTATTTTAAATGCTAATAATTTAGTTCTTTTAGAGGGTTCTTTAGAAGGAATTGAAGAAAATTTAAGTAAATAACAAGCCATGAGTATCATAGTTAAACCTATTATTACAGAAAAAATCACCAAAGATGGTGAGGTTTTCAATCGTTTTGGTTTCGTTGTAGATAAAAAAGCTAATAAAGTACAAATTAAGAAAGCTGTTGAAGCTACTTATGGAGTATCAGTTGTTAGCGTTAATACAATGAATGTTAGACCAGATAGAACTACTAAATACACTAAAAGTGGTTTGATAAGTGGAAAGTCAAATGCTTATAAAAAAGCAATTGTTCAAGTACAAGAAGGAGAAACAATTGATTTTTACAACAATATCTAA
>JAAFHW010000049.1:8075-19891 GCA_013298525.1 Flavobacteriia bacterium | reverse complement strand
TGTATCAAAAGTAATCATCGAGAGAACTTTGAAACTTGTAACCGTTACTATCACTACTGCTAGACCTGGTATCATTATCGGAAAAGGTGGACAAGAGGTAGACAAGTTGAAAGAAGAACTTAAGAAAATTACTGACAAAGAAGTTCAAATTAACATCTTTGAAATTAAAAGACCTGAGTTAGATGCTTATTTAGTTGCAACAAGTATTGCTCGTCAAATCGAAAGCCGTATTTCATACAGAAGAGCTATTAAAATGGCTATCGCAGCAGCAATGCGTATGAATGCAGAAGGTATTAAAGTTTTGATTTCAGGTCGTTTGAATGGTGCTGAAATGGCACGTTCAGAAGGTTTTAAAGAAGGAAGAATTCCTTTGTCAACTTTCAGAGCTGATATTGATTACGCACTTGGTGAAGCTCATACTACTTATGGTAGAATGGGAATCAAAGTATGGATCATGAAAGGTGAGGTTTACGGAAAACGTGATTTATCTCCACTAGTTGGAATGGATAAAAAGCAAGCTTCTGGTGGAAAAGGTGGAGACTCTCCTAGAGGAGATAGAAAACCATTCAACAAAGGTGGTAAACCAGATGCACGTAAAAGAAAGTAATTTTTTAAATTAAAGAAAAATGTTACAGCCTAAAAGAACAAAATACCGTAAGGTACAAAAAGGTAGAATGAAAGGTGTTTCTCAAAGAGGACACATGCTTTCAAGTGGAATGTTTGGAATTAAATCTGTACATGAAAAAGGTGTATTTTTAACTTCACGTCAAATAGAAGCTGCGCGTATTGCTGCAACTCGTTTTATGAAAAGAGAAGGACAACTTTGGATTAATGTATTTCCAGACAAACCTATAACAAAGAAACCTCTTGAGGTACGTATGGGTAAAGGTAAAGGTGCCGTAGAATATTGGGCTGCCGTTGTTAAACCCGGAAAAATTATGTTTGAAGTTGGAGGAGTACCTTTAGCAGTTGCAAAAGAGGCATTACGTCTTGCAGCTCAAAAGCTTCCAGTTAAAACTAAGTTTGTTGTTGCTAGAGATTTCGAAGCATAATATATATAAAATTATGAAACAATCAGAAATTATTAGTCTGTCTACAGCTGAGTTACAAGTTAAACTTAGTGAAGTAAAAAAAACATACGCTGAATTAAAAACCGCTCACGCTATTTCACCAATTCAAAACCCACTTCAAATTAGAACAATGAGAAGAGCGGTAGCAAGATTGGCAACTGAATTAAGCAAAAGAGAATTGTAATCTGCTGAACGATGGAAGATAAAAGAAATTTAAGAAAAGAAAGAATTGGTGTGGTTACTAGCAACAAAATGGAGAAATCTATTGTTGTTTCTGAAACAAGAAGAGTAAAGCATCCAATGTATGGTAAGTTCGTGTTAAAAACAAAAAAATATGTTGCACACGACGAAAAAAATGACTGTAACATTGGTGATACAGTAAAGATCATGGAAACAAGACCTTTATCTAAGTTGAAATGTTGGAGATTAGTTGAAATCATTGAAAGAGCGAAATAGTTATGGTACAACAGGAATCTAGATTAAAAGTAGCAGATAACACAGGAGCAAAAGAAGTTTTGACTATCCGTGTTTTAGGAGGAACGAAACGTCGTTATGCCTCTGTTGGAGATAAAATTGTAGTGTCTATTAAAGATGCAACACCAAACGGAAACGTAAAAAAAGGTGCTGTTTCTACTGCAGTCGTTGTACGTACCAAAAAAGAAGTGAGAAGAGCTGATGGATCTTATATCAGATTTGACGATAACGCATGTGTATTGTTAAATGCTGCTGGTGAAATGAGAGGAACTCGTGTTTTTGGTCCGGTTGCCAGAGAACTTCGTGAAAAACAATTCATGAAAATTGTATCATTAGCACCTGAAGTGCTTTAATTCGATTAATGATGACAAAGTTAAAAATAAAATCAGGTGACGTAGTAAGAGTTATTGCTGGAGACCATAAAGGTACTGAAGGTAAAGTTCTTAGAGTTGACCGTGAGAAAAATAAAGCGATTGTTGAAGGTGCTAACATGGTTTCGAAACATACTAAACCAAGTGCAAAAAACCCTCAAGGAGGAATCGTTAAGAAAGAAGCTCCTATTCATATTTCTAATTTGTCTTTAATAGATCCAAAATCTAAAGAAGCTACAAAAACAGGAACAAGAGTAGAAGGAGATAAGAAAGTGAGATTTTCTAAAAAATCAAATCAAGTATTATAGTTATGGCATATATCCCTAGACTAAAAGAAGAGTATAAGAGCAGAGTAATTGCAGCTCTTAAAGAAGAGTTCGGTTATAAAAACGTAATGCAAGTTCCTAAACTTGAAAAAATCGTTATTAGCCGTGGAGTTGGTGCAGCTGTATCAGATAAAAAGTTAGTTGACTACGCAGTAGATGAATTAACTAAAATTACTGGTCAAAAAGCGTTAGCTACAATTTCCAAAAAAGACGTAGCGTCATTCAAATTAAGAAAAGGAATGCCTATTGGTGCTAAAGTTACTTTACGTGGAGAAAAAATGTATGAGTTTTTAGATAGACTTATTACTTCAGCTTTACCACGTGTAAGAGATTTTAGTGGAATCAAAGCTACTGGATTTGACGGAAGAGGTAATTATAATCTTGGTGTTTTGGAACAAATCATTTTCCCAGAAATTGATATTGATAAAGTAAACAAAATTTCAGGTATGGATATTACTTTTGTAACTTCAGCAGCAACTGATAAAGAAGCAAAATCATTATTAGCAGAATTAGGTTTACCTTTTAAAAAGAATTAAGACATGGCTAAAGAATCAATGAAAGCCCGCGAGGTTAAAAGAGAAAAAACGGTAGCTAAGTATGCTGAAAAGAGAAAAGCTTTATTAGAAGCTGGAGACTATGAAGGTTTACAAAAATTACCTAAAAATGCTTCACCAGTTCGTTTACACAATCGTTGTAAATTGACAGGTAGACCAAGAGGTTATATGCGTCAATTCGGTCTTTCACGTGTAACATTCCGTGAAATGGCAAACCAAGGATTAATTCCAGGTGTTAAAAAAGCTAGTTGGTAAATTAGTTTATTTCAGCAGATAATTGTACATTTGCCGGATTTTTGCCGGTAACGTGCAATTATCTGCTTTAAAAATTGAGTTTAATGGCTTCAGGTTCAACAGAATAGTTCTTTTGAAAACCGTAGCCGAATTTTAATAAATATGTATACAGATCCGATTGCAGATTATCTTACGAGAGTCAGAAATGCTGTTAGAGCTAACCACAAAGTGGTTGAGATTCCAGCTTCTAATCTTAAAAAAGAAATCACAAAGATTTTATTCGATCAAGGATATATCTTAAGTTACAAATTTGAGGATTCAACCGTTCAAGGTTCTATCAAAATTGCTTTGAAGTATGATAAAGATACTAAAGAGCCTGTAATTAAAGACATCCAAAGAATTAGTAAACCAGGTTTACGTAAGTACGCAGGTGCTTCAAAATTACCAAGAATCTTAAATGGTTTGGGTATTGCTATTGTTTCTACATCAAAAGGTTTGATGACTGGAAAACAAGCTAAGCAATTGAATGTTGGTGGAGAAGTAATTTGTTACGTATACTAATTTAAAGCTAAGCGACAATGTCAAGAATAGGAAAAAATCCAATTGTAGTTCCAGCTGGTGTAACTGTAGAAGTTACAGAAGGATTGGTTACAGTAAAAGGAAAATTAGGACAACTAACTCAGGAGTTTTCGGACGTTACTGTAAAGTTAGAAGAAGGTCAAGTAATTGTGGAAAGATCATCTGACCACAAAGATCATAGAGCTAAACATGGTTTATACAGATCATTAATCAATAATATGATTGTTGGAGTATCAACTGGTTTTACTAAAGAATTAGAGCTTGTGGGTGTGGGATACAGAGCTTCAAATCAAGGACAAAAACTTGATTTAGCTTTAGGTTTTTCTCACAATATCATTTTAGAAGTTGCTAAAGAAGTTACTTTAGAAACTATTTCTGAAAAAGGTAAAAACCCTATCGTAAAACTTACATCTTATGATAAACAACTTTTAGGTGCTATTACTGCGAAAATTAGAAATTTCCGTAGACCAGAACCATACAAAGGAAAAGGTATCAAGTTTGTAGGTGAAGTATTAAGAAGAAAAGCAGGTAAATCAGCTTAAAAATAAAGGTTATGTCATTAACAAAATCTGAAAGAAGACAGAGAATCCAGTATAGAATAAGAAAGATTGTTAGCGGTACTGCTGCTAGACCAAGACTTTCTGTATTCAGAAGTAATAAAGAAATCTACGCACAGCTAATTGACGATGTAAATGGTGTTACTTTATTAGCTGCTTCATCTAGAGATAAAGGAGCGGATATTAAAGGTACTAACGTAGAAGTTGCAACAGCAGTTGGAAAACTAGTTGCTGAAAAAGCGTTAAAAGCCGGTATAGATTCAGTAACATTCGATAGAGGAGGTTATTTATATCACGGTCGTATTAAATCATTAGCAGAAGGCGCTAGAGCCGCTGGACTTAAATTCTAATATATTATGTCTAAATACAAAAATGTAGAATTAGTAAAACCTAGTGGTCTTGAATTAAAAGATCGTTTGGTAAGTGTAAATCGTGTTACCAAAGTAACAAAAGGTGGTAGAGCTTTTGGGTTCTCAGCAATTGTTGTTGTAGGTGATGAAAATGGTGTTGTTGGTCATGGATTAGGAAAATCTAAAGACGTTTCTGAAGCAATTGCGAAAGCAGTAGAAGACGCAAAGAAAAACTTAGTTAGAATTCCTTTAAGTGGTCAATCTGTACCTCACGAACAAAAAGGTAAATTTGGTGGAGCTCGTGTGTTCTTAATGCCTGCATCTCATGGTACAGGAGTTATTGCTGGTGGTGCTGTTCGTTCAGTACTTGAATCAGTTGGAATTCACGACGTATTATCAAAATCTCAAGGTTCTTCAAATCCACATAACGTGGTGAAAGCAACTTTTGATGCATTACTACAAATGAGAAGCGCCTATACTGTTGCAAAACAAAGAGGGGTTTCTTTAGAGAAAGTTTTTAAAGGTTAATTCAAGGAAATTATGGCTAAATTATTAGTAAAACAAGTTAGAAGCAAAATCAACTGTCCACTTACTCAAAAAAGAGGTTTAGAAGCTTTAGGTCTTCGTAAAATGGGACAGGTTGTTGAGCATGATTCAAATCCAACAATCCTTGGAATGATAAATAAAGTTAAACACTTAGTTTCCGTTGAGGAAGTTAAATAACAATTATAGTTATGAATTTAAGTAACTTACAACCTGCTGAAGGTTCTACACACAATCAAAATAAAAGAGTTGGTAGAGGAGAAGGTTCTGGTAAAGGTGGTACTTCTGCAAGAGGTCACAAAGGAGCAAAATCTCGTTCTGGATATTCTAAAAAGATTGGTTTTGAAGGTGGACAAATGCCACTTCAAAGACGTGTGCCTAAGTTTGGTTTCACGAACATTAACAGAATTGAGCATCAAGGTGTAAATCTTGACACTCTTCAAGCTTTAGTTGATAACGGAATTGTTACTGATACTGTAGATTTTACAGTTTTAGTCGAAAACCGTTTAGCTACCAAAACCGAATTAGTTAAAATTTTAGGTAGAGGTGAATTAAAAGCAAAATTAAAAGTAACTGCTCACAAATTTACTGCTACTGCAAAGGCTGCTATCGAAGCTGCTGGTGGTGAAGCAGTAACATTATAATATTCTGACCTTATGAAGAATTTTATTGAATCGTTTAAGAATGTTTGGAAAATAGAAGAGTTGAGAAACAGAATCTTATTTACTTTAGGTTTACTTTTAGTATATAGATTTGGTGCTCATGTAACTCTTCCTGGTATCGATGCTACACAGCTTTCTGGACTTGCAGGGCAAACAGATAAAGGAATTGGATCAATTCTTGATATGTTTACCGGTGGAGCATTTTCAAAAGCATCTGTTTTTGCATTAGGTATTATGCCCTACATTTCTGCTTCAATTGTTGTTCAGTTAATGGGTATAGCAATTCCTTATTTGCAAAAATTACAAAAGGATGGTGAAAGTGGTAGAAAGAAATTAAACCAAATTACACGTTGGTTAACTATTGGTATCACATTACTTCAAGGTCCAGGTTATATTTATAACTTGTACAGAACCATTCCTAGTAGCGCATTTTTGTTAGGATTTGATTCATTTTCTTTCTTATTTTCTTCAGTTTTGATTTTAACTACAGGTACAATTTTTGCTATGTGGTTAGGAGAAAAAATTACTGATAAAGGTATAGGAAATGGTATATCTCTATTAATTATGGTCGGTATTTTAGCAAGATTACCTCAAGCTCTTATTCAAGAGTTTCAATCAAGAGTAACCAACAATAATGGTGGTTTAATGATTCTTGTTATTGAAATTATTGTTTGGATGTTGGTAATTATTGCTTGTGTACTTTTAGTTATGGCAATTAGAAAGATACCTGTTCAATATGCTAGAAGAACAACTTCTGGTGATTTTGAACAAGATATGATGGGTGGTAATAGACAATGGATTCCATTAAAATTAAATTCAGCTGGTGTTATGCCAATCATTTTTGCTCAAGCAATTATGTTTATCCCTGCTGCTTTAGCTGGTCTTTCACAGTCTGAAACATCTCAATCTATTGCAGGTGCTTTTAGCAACATGTTTGGATTATGGTATAATTTAGTATTTGCTCTATTAATCATTATCTTTACATTCTTTTACACGGCGATTACGGTTCCAACAAATAAAATGGCAGATGATTTAAAAAGAAGTGGTGGTTTTATACCAGGTATTAAACCGGGTGTTGAAACAGCTGATTTTCTTGATAAAATTATGTCATTGGTAACTTTTCCAGGTTCGTTATTCTTAGCTTTAATAGCTGTGTTCCCAGCAATTGTAGTTAGTTTAGATGTACAACAATCATGGGCTATGTTCTATGGTGGAACTTCTTTAATCATTATGGTTGGAGTTGCAATCGATACTATTCAACAAATAAACACTTATTTATTGAATAAGCATTATGATGGTTTGATGAAAAGTGGTAAAAATAGAAAAGCAGTAGCTTAATTTTTATGGCAAAACAATCAGCAATAGAACAAGACGGATCAATAATTGAAGCATTATCAAATGCTATGTTCCGTGTAGAATTAGAAAACGGACATATCGTTATCGCACACATTTCAGGAAAAATGCGTATGCATTACATCAAGTTGTTACCGGGTGACAAAGTGAAACTTGAAATGAGTCCTTACGATTTGTCTAAAGCAAGAATCACTTACAGATACTAAAGTTATTAAAAATGAAAGTAAGAACATCAGTAAAAAAGAGAAGCGCAGAATGTAAAATTGTGCGTAGAAAAGGAAGATTATACGTTATTAACAAAAAGAATCCTAGATTTAAACAAAGACAAGGATAATTATGGCAAGAATAGCAGGGGTAGATATACCTAAAAATAAAAGAGGTGTTATAGCACTTACCTATATCTTCGGAGTAGGAAAAAGTAGAGCTATTGAGATTTTAGAAAAAGCTCAAGTTAGCCAAGATACTAAAGTTCAAGATTGGAATGATGATCAAATCGGAGCAATTCGTGATGCTGTATCATACTACAAAATTGAAGGTGAACTTCGTTCAGAGACTTCATTAAACATCAAACGTTTAATGGATATCGGATGTTATAGAGGAATTCGTCACAGATCTGGTCTTCCATTAAGAGGACAAAGAACTAAAAACAATTCTAGAACAAGAAAAGGTAAGAGAAAAACTGTTGCTAACAAGAAAAAAGCAACTAAATAGTAAGTAATATGGCTAAAGCAAGTACAAAAAAACGTAAAGTTATTATTGAATCTTCAGGAGAAGCTCATATTAATGCAACTTTTAACAACATCATCATTTCGTTAACTAACAAAAAAGGTGAAGTTATTTCTTGGTCTTCTGCTGGTAAAATGGGCTTTAGAGGTTCTAAAAAGAACACTCCTTATGCTGCTCAAATGGCAGCTGAAGATTGCAGTAAAGTAGCATTAGAAGCAGGACTTAAAAAAGTAAAAGTTTATGTTAAAGGTCCAGGTAACGGAAGAGAATCTGCTATCAGATCAATACATAATAGTGGAGTAGAAGTAACAGAAATCATTGATGTTACTCCAATGCCTCACAATGGATGTCGTCCTCCAAAAAGACGTAGAGTATAATTTTATACTGAAATTTCAGTATCTAATATATAATTAAGTATAACAAGAGAAAGAACAAAGATTATCGAAGGATTTATTGACCTGAATTCATAATCTCTATCTCAAAACAATTTTAAAATGGCAAGATATACTGGTCCAAGTACAAAAATTGCTCGTAAATTTGGCGAAGCAATCTTCGGAGCTGATAAAGCATTCGAAAAAAGAAATTATCCTCCTGGACAACACGGGATGGCTAAAAAAAGAGGTAAGAAATCTGAATATGCTGTCCAGTTAATGGAAAAGCAAAAAGCTAAATATTCTTACGGAATCTTAGAAAAACAATTTAGAAACTTATTCGAAAAAGCAGCAGCTTCTAAAGGTGTAACAGGTGAAATCCTTTTACAATTATGTGAAGCTCGTTTAGACAATGTTGTTTTCAGAATGGGAATTGCTTCTTCTAGAAGAGCTGCAAGACAAATTGTTTCTCACCGTCACATTACAGTAAATGGTGAATTAGTAAACATACCTTCTTATCACTTGAAACCAGGTGACGTAGTAGCTGTTCGCGAAAAATCTAAATCTTTAGAGTCAATTGAACGTTCTTTATCAAACTCTAATCATGTTTACGAATGGATTACATGGAATAATGATACTAAATCTGGTACGTTCGTTACTGTTCCTGCTAGACTTCAAATTCCAGAAAACATTAAAGAACAGTTAATCGTAGAGTTGTACAACAAATAATAATTGACACTAGTCTAAATTATGGCAATATTTAATTTTCAAAAGCCCGATAAAGTTATCATGATCGATTCAACCGATTTTGAAGGTAAGTTTGAGTTCAGACCTTTAGAACCTGGTTACGGATTGACTGTTGGTAATGCACTTAGAAGAGTTTTACTTTCTGCTTTAGAAGGTTATGCTATTACATCTACAAGAATTGAAGGTGTAGAGCATGAGTTTTCTACAATTTCAGGAGTTGTTGAAGACGTTACCGAAATTATTCTTAATCTTAAACAAGTACGTTTCAAACGTCAAATTGAAGATATCGATAACGAATCAGTAACTATATCTATAACTGGTAAAGAGCAAATTACAGCTGGTGATTTTCAAAAATTTATTTCTGGATTTCAAGTTTTAAACCCAGAATTAGTTATCTGTAACCTTGATCCAAAAGTTAATTTCAATATGGAATTAACAATTGAAAAAGGTAGAGGATATGTTCCTGCAGAAGAAAACAAAAAGCAAAATGCTGCAATTGGTACAATCTTTACAGATTCTATCTTTACACCAGTGAAAAACGTGAAATATGCTATTGAAAATTTCCGTGTTGAGCAAAAAACAGATTATGAAAAATTAGTTTTTGAAATTAAAACTGATGGTTCAATCAATCCAAAAGATGCTCTTACTGAAGCTGCAAAAGTATTAATTCACCACTTCATGTTATTCTCAGATGAGAGAATCACTCTTGAGGCAGACGAAATCGCTCAAACAGATTCATACGATGAGGAATCATTACACATGAGACAATTGCTTAAAACTAAGCTTGTTGATATGGATTTATCTGTAAGAGCATTAAATTGCTTAAAAGCAGCTGAAGTTGATACATTAGGAGACCTTGTCTCTTTTAACAAACACGACTTAATGAAGTTCCGTAACTTCGGTAAAAAATCTTTAACAGAATTAGATGAACTAGTTGCAGTTAAAAATTTAACTTTCGGAATGGATTTGTCAAAATATAAATTAGATAAAGACTAGTTTCTTTATTCAAATTAAATAGCATTTAAAATGAGACACGGAAAAAAGAACAATCACTTAAGCAGACAGACTGGACATAGAAAATCTATGTTAGCTAATATGGCTTGTTCATTAATTGAACACAAACGTATTAACACAACTGTTGCTAAAGCAAAAGCACTTAAACAATTCGTTGAGCCGCTTATAACAAAATCAAAAGAAGATACTACTCACAATCGTCGTATCGTTTTCGCTTACTTACGTAACAAATATGGTGTTACTGAACTTTTCAGAGAAGTAGCAGCTAAAGTTGGTGACCGTCCAGGTGGATACACACGTATCATCAAAGTTGGTAACCGTTTAGGTGATAACGCAGATATGGCAATGATTGAGTTAGTAGATTTCAATGAAATTTACAACGGTGGTAAAAAAGAAGAGAAAAAAGCTAAAAGCCGTCGTGGTGGAAAAGCTAAAAAATCTGAAACTCCAGCAGCTGAAACAAAAGCTCCTGAAGCTCCAGAAACTTCTTCTGAAGAAACTACTGAATCAGCAGAATAATGAATTCAATTTCATAAATATAAAGGATAAGCTTTCGAGTTTATCCTTTTTTTTATACCCAATATTAAATTATTTATTAATTTGAAGCGAATCGTTTGGGCTTTATCAGTAATCCATTTTCCTGCTGCCTTTCCAAAGCTTCTCTCGTTTAAAAGAACGAGAAAAGGCTTTTCCCTTGCATCAGGGCTAAATAGCCAACTATTAGAATGTTTATAAACTTTAATAAATCCACTTTAGAATTATAAAAGATTAACTTAAATTTGCAAAACAACAACTAACTACTTTTTACTAACTACATCAAATGAAATACACAACTCGTCCACAAGCCATTTTACTATTAGCCGATGGAACCATTTTTTATGGTAAATCAATCGGAATTTCTGGAACAACTTTCGGTGAAGTTTGTTTCAATACAGGAATGACAGGTTACCAAGAAATATTTACTGACCCATCTTATTTTGGTCAAATAATGGTGGCAACCAATCCACATATTGGAAACTATGGAGTAAATGCCAATGAAGTAGAATCTGAAAAAATAATGATATCTGGTCTTGTTTGTAAAAACTTCAGTTTTAATCATTCACGTCCCGATTCTGAAAGTAATTTATACGATTACTTTGAAAATCAAAATCTAATCTGTATTTCAGATGTAGACACAAGAGCGCTTGTAAGTTACATTCGTGATAATGGAGCACAAAATTCTGTGATTTCAACAGATGGAACTTCAATAGAAGAATTAAAAAAACAACTAGCAAATGTTCCTGATATGAAAGGGTTGGAACTTGCTTCAAAAGTATCTACAAAAGAGCCTTACTTTTTTGGAAACGAAAACGCAACTTTCAAAATTTCTGCTCTAGATTTAGGTATTAAAAGAAACATTCTAAGAAACCTTGCAAAAAGAGATTGTTATATAAAAGTATTTCCATACAACACATCTTTTGATGAGTTAAAAGCATTTAATCCTGATGGATATTTCTTGTCAAATGGTCCTGGCGATCCAGAACCTCTAGAGCAAGTTCAAGAAACAGCTAAACAAATGATAGCGTCAGATAAACCAGTGTTCGGAATTTGTTTAGGGCACCAAATCATAGGTTTAGC
Organism: Flavobacteriia bacterium; assembly: GCA_013298525.1. Lineage (GTDB taxonomy): Bacteria > Bacteroidota > Bacteroidia > Flavobacteriales > Flavobacteriaceae > Flavobacterium. The sequence continues at coordinate 8,343 of JAAFHW010000049.1, read as the reverse complement.
AAACGGAATTTCAACTTACAAAATGTTTAACGGACACAGAGGGATCAATCATCCAGTTATGAATGTTCTTACTGGAAAAGGTGAAATAACTTCACAAAATCATGGTTTTGCTGTAAACAGGGAAGAACTAGAAAATCACCAAGATTTAGAAATTACTCATTATCATATCAATGACAATACAGTTGCAGGTATGAAAATGAAATCTAAAAATTGCTTCTCAGTGCAATACCATCCTGAAGCAAGTCCTGGTCCTCACGATTCTTCTTAT
>JAAFHW010000049.1:0-8065 GCA_013298525.1 Flavobacteriia bacterium | reverse complement strand
TGCATCCTTATTTTTTTAATCATTAACGGTATAGCCTTCATAAATATCTGTAAATTTTACATTGTTTTTTAAGAATGTGCGATTTACTACAAGCCATTTATTATACATTATCTTTTTATTTTTCTGAATTACATCTAGAATATCAAACAAAGCATTTTTCTTTAAGTTATAAGACTTAACAGCTACGTTGTATGCTTCAATAGATTCTTGAGATAAATTATTTGTTGTTTTTTTTAATTTTTGTAATGAAATAAATGCAGTTGAAAAATCATTAAATACAGGTATAATTTTCTTTTTTTGTGAATGAATGAAATAGGAGTAAGTTAAGTTTTCATTATTCAAGGAAGTATCAACGAAAGTTGATTTATACAATGTCGTTTTTGAAATTACATCTAAGTAAGCATTATCCAAAGCATTTATAGACTCTTTAAAATCATTGTCGTTAATATTAATTATTGAAGCATTTATTTTTTCATCAAGTACATTTATTTTAAAAAAAAGCACATTTTGATAGGCATTATACTCTAAAACATTTTCTCCTGTGAGACTTTTAATTTTAATATTATTCATTCTCCCAAACTCTTTCTTGCTTTTTTCAAATTGTCTTAGTTCTTCAAAATAACTTTTTAAAGCAACTTCTCTTTTGCTTAAGGTTGTATTGATTTCTGAAACACTTAGTTGTGAAAGCAATACATAATCATTCATTATTAACGAACCATTGTTTAAACACTCAATGGTTTTTTCATTCATTTTAATAAAACTGTCTCTTAGTAAAGTGTTTTTTTCAAATCCTTTGTCATTTTGTTTGATAATAGAATTTATATTTTTCAATTTTTCAATAATTTTTTTTGAAGTTGAAACCGATCTACTTTCTAACTGATTTTCTATAATGGTATTAGAGTATTCAATTAATGATTTTTTTATATAAAGTTCATTCTTTGCAAAATCATCAACGTATGCCTTCAAAGTTCTATATCCAATTGAATTATCCTCTTGCGAAAATGAAATTGTAGATGTAATGAATAATAGAAGTGTAAAAAATAAATATTTTTTTTTGTCAATTTTTAATAGAGTAGTACTCATCTTTCGCTTATTTAATGTTTAATGTAAAATTACTAGCAACTATCTTATTAAAAGTTACAGTTAAATACTTTAAAATTACATAATTGGAATATGAGATATAATCCGTTATTGAGTAAATAGGAACTAGTCTTTATTTACTTACGGAGTAATATTGTTATTGGTTTTAGGTAAATGAGAATGTTTTGGAAGTTGAGTTTAAACAAAAAAGGATTTCTTAATTAAGAAATCCTTTTTGTTTTAATCTAAGTTTGTGAATTTTTCATAAAGATTTTCAAACTCAATATTATTTTTAAGAAACAAACTATTGGTTATATACCATCTTTTTAATAATTCACTTTTAACAATTTGATTTTCATGTAAAGCATCAAAAAATGTATTCTTTACTTTATTATATCTTCTCACTTCATTGTTGTAGTCTTCAACTTTAATGATTTCGTTTGTTTCTAAAAATTTCTTTTTTATTTTTTGAAAATCTTCATGCACCAATATATAATCTTGATACAATGGAACTAGCTTTTCATTTTGTTTTATAATAAAATTTATAAATTCAATATTTGCATCGTTTAATGAAGTATCTGTAAAATCATCTTTAAACAAATCGGTTTTTGTTAACGATTCTTGAGCAACACTAGTCATAAAGTTTACACATTCTAAAACATCTTCAACTTTTCTATATTTAAATAATTGAATTAATTTATCGTCTAAAACATTTAGTTTATAAAAAATTAAATTCTGATAGGCATTATATTCAAAAACATTTCTTTTATTAAAGTTTCTAATGTTAATTTGATATTTTAATCCAAAATCTTTTTTAGTGCTTTCATAGTTTAATATTTCAGAATAATATTTAGCTATTTCAGATTCTTTGTAAGCATAATTTTTAAAAATTTCAGAGTAATCTAAATTACTTTGAACTTGATAATCATTAAGTTTCAATGATTTGTTTTTTAGTAATGTTATCGTTTTGTTGTTTAGTTTAATAAAGGCATCTCTTAAATCGGTGTCTCCATAAACTCCTCGGTCATTTTTAGTTAAATTTTCATTGACATCTTCAAGCTTTTTGTAAATTCTTTCCAAAGTTGTTTGAACTCTATCGTCAGGACTAGCATCAATAATTGAGGTTGAATATTCCATCAAAGATTCTTTGACAAATAATTCGTTTCTACCAAAGTCAGTTATGTAGGCTTTAGCATTTCTGTAGTTCTGAGCAGTTCCTGTTTGATAAGACAACAGAAATCCCAAAAGCAACAATCCGTAATAAACTGATTTTAAGTTGGTAGTACTTAAAAAAGAATATTTTTTCATACGATTTTAATTATAATAAATTTGACACAATAAAAATAGATAATTATTTGTAACACACAAATGTATGTGTCTATAAAATGCAAAAAAACACGATAAAATGATTAAATATTTATACAATATAATAAAAATACTACAATTAATTATGTTTTTTAATTTGTTGTATTCGACTCAACTATAATAACAGTTTACATTTTTTTTACCCTACTAAAACGATTGAGTTTATAAGTTTTTTTAAAAATTAATGATTAAGTTTTGACTAATGCTTAAATTTGTGTTCCATATTTTGAGAATATGTAATTATCTAACTATAAAATAAACACAGTAATGAGTATTATAATCAAAGTGCACGCAAGACAAATATTAGATTCAAGAGGAAACCCAACAATTGAGGTTGACGTTGTTACAGAAAACGGAGTTTTAGGTCGTGCAGCTGTTCCAAGTGGTGCATCTACAGGAGAACATGAAGCAGTTGAACTTCGTGATGGAGGAAAAGCTTACATGGGAAAAGGTGTTCTTAAAGCTGTTGAAAATGTAAATACCAAAATTGCACCTGAATTAATGGGCGTTTCTGTTTTTGAACAAAATCATATCGATCAACTTATGATTGATTTAGACGGAACTTCTAACAAAGGAAATCTTGGAGCTAATGCAATCTTAGGAGTTTCTCTTGCGGCTGCAAAAGCGGCTGCAAATGAGTTAGGATTACCTTTATACAGATATGTTGGTGGAGTTTCTGCTAATACTTTACCAGTTCCAATGATGAATATTATCAATGGTGGTTCGCACTCTGATGCGCCGATTGCTTTCCAAGAGTTTATGATTATGCCTGTAAAAGCAACTTCATTTACTCACGCTATGCAAATGGGAACTGAAATTTTTCACAATTTGAAAAAAGTATTACATGATAGAAATCTTTCAACTGCTGTTGGTGACGAAGGTGGTTTTGCACCAAACCTTGCTGGCGGAACAGAAGATGCTCTAGATACAATCAAAAAAGCGGTTGAAAACGCTGGTTATAAATTTGGTGACGAAATCATGATTGCTTTAGATTGTGCTGCTTCTGAATTTTATGTTGACGGAAAATACGACTATACTAAATTTGAAGGTGCTACAGGAAAAATCAGAACTTCTAAAGAGCAAGCTGAATATTTAGCTTCATTAGCGGCAAATTACCCAATTATCTCAATTGAAGATGGAATGTATGAAAACGATTGGGAAGGATGGAAATACTTAACAGAATTAATTGGAGACAAAACTCAATTAGTAGGTGATGATTTGTTTGTTACTAATGTTGAGCGTTTGTCGACTGGAATTGAAAAAGGAATTGCCAATTCAATTCTTGTAAAAGTTAACCAAATTGGTACGCTTACAGAAACAATTGCAGCAGTAAACATGGCTCACAATGCTGGTTATACTTCAGTAATGTCACATCGTTCTGGAGAAACAGAAGATAATACAATTGCTGATTTAGCTGTAGCTTTAAACTGTGGACAAATCAAAACTGGTTCTGCTTCTCGTTCTGATAGAATGGCAAAATATAACCAACTTTTAAGAATTGAAGAAGAATTAGGAAATACAGCATACTTCCCTGGATTGAAAGCATTCAAACAGAAGTAATCAAGTAAATATTTTACATACAACACCTGATGAGTTTTAAACTTGTCAGGTGTTTTTATTTAATTCAATATTTAATTCTTAGCTTGTAGAAGAACGAATTCTATTTCAAATTCGTCGAATTCTAATTTTTGAAGATTATTGCAAAAAGGAAATAGTATATTTGATAATCAATTTCTTTGTGATGAGACAAATACTATTTTTATTTTTTCTATTTATATCTTTTTTTGCTTCTGCGCAAAATAAAGTAGTGGATAGTCTTAAGCTAGTTTTAAATAATTCTAAAAACGATATTGATAAAGCTCAAATCCTGAATGCGATTTCGGATGAATATAAAACCAGTGATCCAAAATTGATGGTTATATATGCTACAAAAGCTTTAGAATTATCCAAAAAAATTAAATACAAAACCGAAGAAGGAAAGGCTTACTTAAACCTTGGAAATTCAAATATAATAACAGGAAATTATTCTAAGGCACTTCAAAATTTCTATTTGGCACAAAATATTTTTGAGTCAGAATCTAATAAAAATGATGAGAATACAAAAGGTTTAGCAAAAGCTTATGGTAGTATCGGAATAGTTTTTTCGGAGCAAAGTAATTATGCAAAAGCACTGCAGTTTTACTTAAAATCAGTAAAAATTTATGAAGGTATAAAAGACGAATCAAGATGTGCAAGATTATATAACAACATCGGAATCGTTTATAAATCCCAATCTGCAGATTTTAAAGCATTAGAATATTTCATAAAAGCTCAAAAACTTCAAGAAAAGTTAGGTGATCCCAATATTGGAATAACATTAACTAATATCGCAAATTGTTATCTAAAGCAAAAAAATTGGGATAAAGCACTAAGTTATTATTCAAAAGCTAAATCGAGTTTAGATAAAAATCCAAATCCTCGCGCTCTTGGTGAATGGTACAATAATGTTGGATTATTTTACAAAGAGAAGAAAGACTTAGTAAAAGCAAACGAAAACTGGAACGAAGCAATAAAATCATTTCAACTTATTGATGATAAATTTGGTGTCGCAGATACTTACATTCATTTGGCACAATCAAACCTAGAGCAAAATAACTTATCTGTAGCTTTATCAAATGCAAACAAATCACTTTCATTATCTAAAGAAATAGGTGTCTTAGAACAAATAATGATTTCAGAAAAGTTGTTGAGTGATATTTATGAAAAACAGAAGAATACAACTTTAGCCTTATCGCATTTCAAACTTTATAATCAAGCAAAAGACAGTTTGATTAATGAAGAAAACACCAGAAAAAGTGTTGAAGCCGAAATGAATTTTGATTTTGAAAAACGCGAATTACTTCACAAAAAAGAAATTGAAAAGAAAGAAGTATTGTTAGAGGAACAATCAAAGCAAAGTAAGTTACAATTGTTTTTTGCAGGTTTGTTAGGCTTATTACTTTTCGGAATTGGATTCTTGATTTATAATAGAATGCAATTAAAGAAAACATTGACGTTGCAAAAAGAGTTGGCAGAATACGAACAAAAAGCATTGCATTTGCAAATGAATCCGCATTTTGTGTTTAATTGTTTGGGCTCAATTTCAAGTTTTATAGTTCAAAACGGCACCGATACAGCTGTAAAATATTTAGCAAAGTTTTCAAAATTAATGCGATTAACTTTAGAATATTCGAAAGAATCACTAATTCCAATTGACAAAGAAATTGAAAGTTTGCAAAATTATCTGGAACTAGAGCAGCTTCGCTTCAACAATAAATTCAATTTCAAGATTACAAAAAGCAATGAAATTGAAGATGATATGGCCGTTCCGCCTTTATTGTTGCAGCCATTTGTAGAAAATGCTATCATTCATGGAGTAATTCCGAAGAAGAATATTGGAACAATTGCGATAGATTTTGTTATAGAAAACGAAAGTTTAATTTGTACAGTAGAAGATGATGGAGTAGGAATTGAACAATCAAAAACGGCAAAGGAAAATACGGTAGTTGTACATAAATCAATGGCATTGGATATTACTAAAAAAAGATTGCAAATGATTTCATCGTCCACCAATCAAAAAGCAGATTTTACAATAGAAGAAATAAAAAACAACAATCAAGTAATTGGTACAAAAGTAATTTTGAGTTTACCAATTCAATATATTAAGTAATTATTTAAGTTACTATTTACTTATCACTAATTACTATTTACTAAAGAAAATATGATTACAGCAGTATTAATAGACGACGATATCAATTTACGCAACGGAATGAAAGGATTGCTTTCGCTCTATGCGCCAGAGATTACTATTATTGGTGAAGCAGATAGCGTTGCGAGTGGAGTAGAAGCAATTGAAAAGTTGCATCCGCAAGTGGTTTTCTTAGATATTCAGTTGAATGATGGAACCGGATTTGATATTCTAGAGAAATTAACAACTAGAAATGGTAAAGCAACTTCACATATAGTATTTATTACAGCTCATGAACAATATGCAATCAAAGCATTCCGATTTAGTGCGTTAGATTTTCTTTTAAAACCAGTTGATCCAGACGAATTAAAAAAGGTGATTGAAAAAATAAAAAGCGTTTTAGAAAGAAGCGACAATTATGCTCATATAGATTTATTGTTGGAGAATATTAGAAAAAAAGTAGATAATTTCAAACGTATTGCATTGTCAAATTCTGATGGCATTCATCTTTTTGAAATTAGTGACATTATTAGATGCGAAAGTGAAGACAACTATACCAAGTTTTTCATAAGAAATAGCAAACCTATTTTAATATCTAAAACCTTGAAAGAATATGAAGAAATGTTAACCAATCATGGATTTGTAAGAGTGCATCAAAGTCATTTAATCAATTTAGCATTTTTAAAATCTTACATAAAAAAAGAAGGAGGCTATGCGATTATGACTGACAACAGCACAATTCCAATTTCGCAACGAAAGAAAGAACAGCTACAAGAAATTTTGACTAAACAATTGAATAATTAAAAAGCAAGCAATATGAAAAAGGTACTATACATTTTACTATTAATCACAGGATTTAGTAATGCACAAATCGTAAATATTCCTGATGCGAGTTTTAAAGCGAAGTTGTTATCAGCTAATACATCAAATAATCAAATAGCTTTTGACATAAATAGTTTGCCAATAGCAATTGATGCAAATAATAATAATGAAATTGAACTGACTGAAGCATTGTTAGTAAATAGTTTATACTTATCGAATTCAAATATTTCAAATATCACCGGAATTGAATCGTTTACAAATTTGACTTTTTTGGATTGTAGTGATAATTTACTTACTACAATTAATGTAAATAGTTTAGTTAATTTATTGATTTTCAGATGTGCTTCTAATCAAATTTCATCCCTAAATATCAATAGTTTAGTTAATTTAACAGAACTTATTTGTGATGCTAATCAATTAACTTCTTTAAGTGTAATTGGTTTAACAAATTTGAATACATTACATTGCAACAATAATCTTATTACTGTTTTGGATGTTAACGGTTTATCTAGTCTTGACTATTTGCAATGTTCCAATAATCAGATAACAAATCTTAATTTAAGTGGATTAATCAATTTAGTTTCATTGAATTGTAATTGGAATTTAATCCAAACATTGGATTTATCTAGTTTAGCAACCCTTTTTTATTTAAATTGTTCTCATAATCAAATTACTACAATCAATTTGACAGGATTGAATAATATTAAAACATTGGATTGTTCAATGAATCAAATACAAAATTTAAATGTTAATAGTTTTATTTCTCTTGAACAACTCGTATGTTTTCAAAATCAACTTAATACTCTTGAAGTAAGTAATTTAGTAAATCTAACAAGATTGTCTTGTGAACAAAACTTTTTAACTCAATTAGATGTTACAAATTTAGTCAACCTTCAGTATCTTTTTTTTAGCAATAATGCTATAAGTACTATTAATTTAAATGGTCTTGTAAATTTAGAGATTTTGACTTGCAGTTATAATCAACTTTCATCAATTGATTTGAGTGGTTTAGTTAATTTAAAAAATTTTCAATGTAGGAATAACAATGGAATAAGTGTTTTAGATTTAAGTGATTTTAATTTGACTACACTA
>JAAFHW010000048.1 GCA_013298525.1 Flavobacteriia bacterium | reverse complement strand
TAACTTGGCTTGTATTTACCTCTTAAAAGCATCGCGACTTTTGAAGCAAAACGACCTAAGTTATGACCTTCAGCGTCTACAACAATCCACTGTTTTTCAGCTGTGGCTTTGTTGGCAGAAACTGTTTTGTAGCTTAATGCGTCCATAATATTATTTTAATTAAACATTCCATTCCCAATTAAGGGAGTGCAAAAGTACAATTATTTATTATATATGCAAAAAGGATTTTGATTTTTAATTATTATTTTGAATTATAACGATTTATAGTATCCAAATTGATGGCTAATTAGCCCTGATTGAAGTAGAAATCCTTGTCTTTTTAGACAAGATTGGAACGTAAAGCAGGAAAATGGATTACAAAAATGCGCAAACCATTCGCTACTATCCATAATTTTCATAAATTTACACCTTATATATATGTAAGATGAAATCGAAAGCCACTTTAAAACAAATTGCTAAGGAACTAGGAGTATCTGTTTCGACAGTTTCTAAGGCGTTGAATGATAGTCCGGAAATTAGTGAACCAACAAAAATTCGTGTTCAAGAATATGCGAAATTGAAAAATTACAAACCAAATGTTATTGGGTTGAACCTTAAAAACCGTTCTACCAAAACTATTGGTGTAATTATTCCGAATATTCTAAATCAGTTTTTTGCAAAGGTTTTTACCGGAATTGAAAAAGTTGCCGATGAAAAAGGATATAAAGTGATTACATGTATTTCTAACGAATCGATAGAAAAAGAAATTAGCGCTTTAGAGATGTTGAGTAATGGAACTATTGATGGATTTATTTTATCCATTTCGGAAGAAGCTCAAAAATTGCAACAATTTGGTCATTTCAAATCGATTATAAACGAAGGTACGCCAATTGTGATGTTTGACAGAATTGCTGACGAAGTAAATTGTGATAAAGTTATTGTTGACGATTTAGATTCAGCGGTAAATGCTACGGAACATTTGATTAAAACTGGATGTAAAAAAATCGCATTATTTTCGTCAATTGATAATTTGAGTGTTGGAAAATTGCGCGCTAAAGGTTTTTATAAAGCATTAGAAGATAACGGAATTAAAATAAATGAAAATTTAGTTATTTTAACTGAAACTGCAGAAGATTTTGATACCAAATCTTCAAATTTCTTTGATAAAAATAAAGTAGATGCTGTATTTGCTTTAGACGAGCACGCATCTGTTATGGCAATGAAACTAGGAATAAAGAAAGGATTGAAAATTCCAGATGAACTTTCTATTATTGGTTTTGCTGATGGAGTTTGGTCAAGAAGATTAACGCCAAGTTTGTCAACTGTAAGTCAACATGGACCAGAAATTGGTGAAGTGGCTACAAAAATGCTGATTGAGAAGTTAGAAAGTAAAGAAGAAAATTACAGTCATAAAACTACAATTGTAAAAACGGAATTACGTCAAAGAGAATCGACTAGGAAGATTAAATAGTTTTTAAAATATATTTATAAAGCCATCATTTAAAGTGATGGTTTTTTTATGTCTAATTGTTAAAGTTTGAAATAAGTGTAACAATTGTTAAATTTCGATGTCTATTTATATAATCATCAATCAAAAAACGAACAATCATGCACTTACACAAACTTTTACCAATGCTTTTTGGTGCTTTATTCTTTTGTAGTTCTTACGCTCAAGAGAAGGAGAGTGTTCCTAAGAAAGTGTACACAACAAAATTCCTAAACGAAAACGAAGCTCCAACTATCGACGGAATAATCGATGAAAAAAGTTGGGATATTGTAGATTGGACTGGTGACTACATTGAAAATGAGCCAGACGAAAACACACCTCCATCAGAACAAACGAAATTTAAGGTTGTTTACGACAAAAACTACTTGTATTTTGCGTATAAATGTTACGACAAAGACCCGAAAGGAATCGTAAAGCGATTGTCACGTCGTGATGGTTTTGAAGGTGATTGGGTTGAAATAAATATCGATAGTTATAACGATAAACGAACAGGTTTCTCCTTCACAATTTCGGCATCTGGAGTGAAAGGCGACGAATTCATTTCTGACAATGGAAATAATTGGGACGGAAGTTGGAACCCAATTTGGTATGTAAAAACTAATGTTGATGACGAAGGTTGGACGGCCGAAGTAAAAATACCTTTTAGCCAATTAAAATTTGGAAATAATAAAGAGCAAGTCTGGGGATTGCAATCAACGAGACGTTATTTTCGTGCAGAAGAACGTTCAGTTTGGCAACGTGTAAAACGAGACGCGCCAGGTTGGGTAAGTGAGTTTGGAGAATTAAGAGGTTTGGTAGATATTCAACCGCAAAAGCAACTTGAAATCCAACCCTTTGTAGTAACGCAATTAGAAACGTATGAGAAAGAACCAGGAAATCCTTTTCGTGATGGTTCAGACGCCAAAATCAATGGTGGTTTAGATGCCAAAATTGGATTAACCAATGACTTGACTTTAGATTTAACCATCAATCCTGATTTTGGTCAGGTTGATGCCGATCCTGCCGCTATTGCTTTGGATGGTTTTCAAATATTTTTTCAAGAGCGAAGACCATTTTTTGTTGAAAATAAAAATATTTTTAATTATCAATTTGCCGACGGACAAGACAATTTATTTTACTCTAGAAGAATTGGAAGGAGTCCTCAAGGTTATCCAAACACTTCTAATGGAGAATTTGTTGATGTTCCAAATAATAGTACAATTCTTGGTGCTGCAAAATTTAGTGGAAAAACTAAAAACGGTTGGTCTATTGGTATTTTAGAGAGTTTAACCGACAAAGAGTTTGCCAAAATCGATGACAATACCAATAAAAGAGAAGCGCTTGTAGAACCACTTACTAATTATATTGTTACTCGTGCGCAGAAAGATTTCAATAACAGAAAAAGTTTTATTGGTGGAATTTTCACGGCAACCAACAGAAATCTTCAAGGTGATGAATTGAATTATCTTAGAAAATCTGCCTACACGGCTGGTTTTGATTTTATGCACAATTGGAAAAGCAGAAAATATTATTTTAGTGGAAACATAGTAACAAGTCATGTAACAGGAAGTAAAGAAGCTATTGCAAATACACAGCAAGAGTTAACACATTTATTTCAAAGAGTTGATGCTGGTCATGTGGAAGTTGACCCTAATAGAACTTCATTGACTGGAACTGGAGGAAAGTTTGAATTAGGAAAAAATAGCGTTGGGAATTGGCGTTATTACGGAATTTTCACTTGGCGTTCACCTGAATTAGAATTGAATGATGTTGGTTTTTTAAGACAAGCAGATGATTTGAGACAAATTGGGATTTTGAGTTATCAAACCTTAAAACCAATTGGAAATTTTAGAAGAATTAACGCTCGATTCGAACAATTTACGTCTTATGATTTTGATGGAAATCACAACAGAACTCAATATTCTATAAGTTCAAATGCTAATTTTAAAAGTAATTGGGCAATTTATTATCAGTTTACGCATAAGCCCAAAATTTTTACTAATACTATTTTGCAAGGCGGACCAAGATTTAGATATTCTGAAGAAGTTGTAAATGTTTTAAATTTCGCCACAGATTCAAGAAAAAAATTGCGTTTTGATTCAGGAATTGTCGCTTCTCAAGGGAAAGATAATTCGTTTTCTTACACCGAATTTACTACTGGAATTACTTATCAACCCATAAATGCTTTTACGGTTTCTTTGTATCCGGGTTATACAATCAATAAAAGCAAAACTCAATATGTAACCGAAACGAGTTTTGGGTCAACTCCAAGATATATCATGGCCAATATTGATCAGAGAACCTTGAGTGCTTCTATCAGAATGGATTTTAATATTAATCCGAATTTGACCATTCAATATTATGGAGAACCTTATATTTCTAGAGGGAAGTACAATAACTTCAATAGAGTAACCAATCCAATTGCTAAATATTATGGTGATAGAATTTCGATTTTTGATAGTAATCAAATAGCATTTGATGCTTCAAATGATACTTATTCAATTGATGAAGACTCCAATGGCTCGGTAGATTATAGAATTGGAAATCCTGATTTTGCTTATGTACAATTTCGTTCTAATTTGGTTGTTCGATGGGAATATATTCCAGGTTCTGAAATTTTCTTAGTTTGGTCTCAAGGAACAACAGGTTTAGGAAATCCAAATGATGATTTGTTTAGAAGCTTAGATTCGCAAATATTAGGAAGAAAACCTGAGAACATCTTTTTGATAAAAGCTACTTATCGATTTTTATTTTAATGCTCTTTTCTTATCATCATCCCAAGTGATATAACCAATAATTGCATTAAAAAGATAAAAAACATATTTAGCAGTATTGGCTATATTCATTTGCAATATGTTTTGAACTAATTTGGTGATGTTGTAAAACTGCCACATAAACCAGTTGTCAGGATACATTCTCGCGGTATTAAAAGTAGCACCAAAGGTTATTCCGGCAGGAATTGCTATAGCAAAAAACAATCTCCAATCAATTGGTTTTTCAGAAAGATATTTGAAAGCAATATAATTAAGAACCAAAGAGAATACAAAACCAAGAACTAAATTGCGATAAAATATAAAGTCAATAGAACGCAAAACGGTGCTTTTTTTCCAAGCTTTGAAAACCAAATAATTTCCAATAAAAGTTACTGGATAAGTTAAAATCGCACCAACATTTCCAAGTAAATAATCAATTGAACCACTCAAAAATGTATTGCAAGTCGCAAGAAAGTTTCCAATATTATTCTTTTTGGTAACTAATCGATTGCCAATCATCGATAATCCAGTGTTGATAATTGAAACGTAACCCAAAAAGAAAACATAGTTTTTGCCTTGAAAAGTAAATTTGTATTCGGTGTTATGATAACCTAAAGCAATCGAAGCTGTGATAACTATAATCAATCCAATAATATCTAAATAGGTACTATTAGTTATTGATTTTATGATTTTTAAATTTGCATCCGAAAGTTTTATTAAACTCATTTACTCTTTTTTAAGGATATTTTCGCCACCACCTTGTTTTAAGGTAAATTGGTTTTCGGCAAAAATGATTTTGATTCCTGCTGCCAAAAATACAAATTCAGTTTCACTTTTAGCACTTAATGGAAACGAACTTTGTCCAGTTGCTTGCGCAAATAATACTCCATTCTCTTCTGTAATAGTTACTTTCATTGGAAAAGTTAGCGAAGAATAGGTTCCAATATATTTTGCTAAAACTTCTTTGCTAACTGCAAAATCTTTCACATTTGGGAAATTATATGGCATTTGATAATACAAACTCAAAACACCAATCATAATGTCATTTCTGTTGTAATTATCACCATTTACTATTAATGAGATTCCAAATTGCTCTTCTTCGTTATATCCAACAACTGCTCTAAAATTTTCAATTCCACCTGTGTGACTGTAGAATTTTTTTTCTTTAAAAGGAGCTATAATAATTCCTTTTCCATAACCTTCTTCCATGGTTTTCATTTGTTCTAATGCTTCTTTAGAAACTAATTTTCCATTAAATAAACCATTCATAAAGGCGGTCAAATCAGAAGGTGTTGAACACATTGCGCCAGCAGAATAAGCCAAAGAACTGCTCCATTCTGGTGATTTTTCCCAAGCTTTTCCATCAAATACAAATGAGAAACTTTCGTTTTTAGCTAAGTCTGTTTTCAATGGGAAATAGGTGTTTTTCAAACCTAATTTTTTTACAATTCTATTATTCAAATTATCAGAAAAGCTTTTTTTAGTAACATCCTCAATGATGTAACCCAATAAATTATAATTTGAATTACTGTATTTGAATTTAGAATTTGGTTCAAATGCCGATTCATAAGCCGCAATCCTACTAATGATATCTTCTTTTTTATTTTCAATAAAGATATAATCTGACGAGTTTGGGTCATCATTTAAAAAATCAGGAATTCCAGTTCTGTGGTGTAATAAATGATGAATAGTAATTTTATCAGCGTTTGGAATTTGAGGATAAAATTTAGAAAGTTTGGTGTCTAATGTCAATTTCTTTTCATCAATCAATTGCATGATGATTGTTGCTGTAAATGTTTTTGTAATCGAACCAATTTTGAGTTTGGTATCGGTTTCCAATTTTTTATTGGTTGCTACGTCGGCATAACCATAGGCTTTTGCAAAAACAATTTTGTCGTTTTCACGAAGCGCAATCGAACCCATAAATTTATTATTGGCATTCAAAAAAGTTAACAAACTATCAATTTTTTGAAATTTCGTTTGTTGTGAAAACCCAATAGAAGAAATAAATAAAACGGAAAGGAATATAATTTTTCTCATGATTATGTTTTTCTTTATTAGAATGTTACTATTGAAAAATGTTACAGATTATCTTTTAAATTTCAAATAAATAGAATAGATACAATTTAAAAAAAACAGGAGTATGCTAGCTAAAAATAATACGAAAATAAAATTATAAAATTTGAAACAACTAACAAGTAACGCGATACTCAATATTGAAAAAATTAAATTAGGTTTTATTTTTAAAAGATACAAAGTCAAGTAAGTTGAAAAATAAATTATCGAAAGCGGAATTATATATTTTGTTATATCCCAAGCCCAACCAACAGTTTTATTTATTCCAGTTATTCCAGTTACATTAATAAAAATTGTTCCAATAACAAAAATTGAAACGAAAAGGATTAAAGAGAATTTTAAAAAAAAGATTAAATACTTCATATGATTAACTAATGCGATTCCTACGGAATGACAGCTTTATACAAAAAGCTATTTAAAAACTTCCAACTGCGACTGAACACTGCCAACTTTAATGCGCTTCCAACCAATTTTTCCCAACACCAATTTCAACATCTAACGGAACATCCATTTTGAAGGCGTTTTCCATTTCGTGTTTGATCATTGGTTTGATTTTTTCTAATTCAGAGTTGTGAACGTCAAATACAAGTTCGTCATGAACCTGAAGTAACATTTTTGATTTCCAATTTTCAGAAGTTAGTTTCTTGTGAATATTAATCATCGCAATTTTGATAATATCGGCGGCCGAACCTTGAATTGGTGCGTTTACAGCATTTCGTTCAGCACCACTTTTCACCATCATGTTGGCAGAATTGATGTCTTTTAAATAACGTCTTCTTCCTAAAACTGTTTGAACATAGCCATTTTCTCTTGCAAAATCAACTTGATTTGACATATAAGATTTCAGTTTTGGATACGTCGCATAATACGCATCAATCAACTCAGCACTTTCTTTTCGCGAAAGCGATGTTTGATTAGAAAGTCCGAAGGCAGAAACGCCATAAATAATTCCAAAATTCACGGTTTTGGCATTGCTACGTTGTTCTTTTGTAACTTCTTCCAAAGGAACATTGAACACTTTTGCAGCGGTACTTCTGTGAATATCTTCATTGTTTTGAAAGGCTTTAATCATATTTTCTTCACCAGATAAAGCTGCGATAATTCGAAGTTCTATTTGCGAATAATCGGCAGAAACTAGCGTGTAATTTTCATCACGAGCAATAAATGCTTTTCTGATTAATCGTCCTCTTTCTGTACGAATTGGAATATTCTGCAAGTTTGGATTATTCGAACTCAAACGACCAGTTGCTGCAACGGTTTGCATATAGTCGGTGTGAACGCGACCTGTTTTTTTGTCTACTTGATTTGGTAATGCATCGATGTAAGTACTTTGCAATTTCACCATTTGACGCCAGTCCAAAATATCTTTGACAATTGGATTATCATTTGCCAAATAGCTTAAAATCTCTTCTCCAGTTGCGTATTGACCAGTTTTGGTTTTCTTTTGTTTGGCACCACCAATTTTCATTTTGTCAAATAAAACATCGCCCAATTGTTTTGGTGAAGCTAAATTGAACTTCTCGCCAGCAGTTTCATATATTTTTTGTTCTAATTCTGAACTTTCTTTTGCCATTTCAACCGACATTTCTTTCAAAAACGGAACGTCAAGATTGATTCCTTCCAATTCCATTGCAGCCAAAACAGGAATTAACGGAATTTCGATTTCATCAAATAATTTTTTAGTTTCGGCTTTGTCTAAAATCGGACTGAAATTTTGTTTTAATTGATAGGTAACATCAGCATCTTCAGCAGCATATTCTTTGATGTCTTCCAAAGCAACATCGCGCATTGACTTTTGATTTTTACCTTTTTTACCAATTAAATCTTCAATTGATTTTGGAGAATATTTTAAATAAGTTTCTGATAAAACGTCCATATTGTGGCGCATATCAGGATTAATCAAATAATGCGCAATCATCGTATCAAATAATTTTCCTTTGATTTGAACTCCATAATTGGAAAGAATTTTCAAATCATATTTTATATTTTGACCAATTTTTTCGATATTTTCATTTTCAAAAAATGGCTTGAATTTATCTACTAAAACCTGAGCTTCTTCTTGATTTTCGGGAAACGGAACGTAAAATGCTTCTCCTTTTTGCCAAGAAAATGACATTCCAACTAGTTCAGCATTTAAGGCATCAATTCCGGTAGTTTCGGTGTCAAAACAAACCGAAGTTTGATTGAGTAAATTTTGCAAAAACAATTTTGTACCCAAATCACCTTGAATTATCGTATAATTATGGTTGGTAGTTTCTAAAGTTGCGTAAAACGAATTTGTTTTCACTTCACCACTTTCTTCATCAGAAAATCCGAACAAATCAAATTGATCTTCGTTAGATTTCTTTGTAATTTGTTTCTTTAAAGTAGTTTGACTTACGCTTGCTTCAGTTGAATTTCCATTAGTGTCAATTTCGTCGTACTCTTTTCCAGTTCCAAAATATTTATCAAACTGAGCTTTCATTTGACGAAATTCCAATTCATTGAACAACGCATCAGTTTTTTCAACATCAGGTTTTGAAAGTTCAAAATCTTCTGCATTAAATTCCACAGGACAATCGAGTAGGATAGTGGCTAGTTTTTTTGATAATATTCCCAATTCGGCATTGGCTTCAATTTTATCTTTGATGGCGCCTTTCAGTTCGTGTGTATTTGCTAAAAGATTTTCCATCGAACCATATTCTTTCAGGAATTTCTTTGCTGTTTTTTCTCCTACGCCAGGCAATCCCGGAATATTATCGGCTGCATCGCCCATCATTCCTAAGAAGTCTATCACTTGTTCTGGTCGTTCGATTTCAAATTTTTCTAACACTTCTGGAATTCCCCAAATTTCAATGTCGTTACCCATTCTCGCAGGTTTGTACATGAAAATATTTTCGGAAACTAATTGCGCAAAATCTTTATCAGGTGTCACCATGAACACTTTGTAACCCTCTTTTTCGGCTTGTTTAGCCAAAGTTCCAATTAAATCATCAGCTTCAAAACCTGCTTTTTCCATAATCGGAATATGCATCGCTTTTAACAATTCTTGAATATACGGAACGGCAATTTTAATTGCTTCTGGAGTTTCGTCACGATGCGCTTTATATTCTTGATACATTTCATAACGGTAATCGCTTCCACCTTTGTCAAAAGCTACGGCTAAATGATCGGGTTTTTCACGTTTGATAACATCCATCAAAGCATTCATAAATCCCATAATGGCCGAAGTATCCATTCCTTTAGAATTGATTCTAGGGTTTTTTATAAAGGCAAAATAACCGCGAAATATTAGTGCGTAGGCATCAAGGAGGTAAAGGCGTTTTTGTGACATGATTTTTATTTAAAATGTAATAGAAAATCCAACTCCATTAGAATTAGAAATAAATGAAGTTGATTCGATATTAAAACCAGTTTTAGGATTTTTTAATTCTTGATTCATAAGCGAAACGGCTCTCTTTATTTTTTTAGAAAAACCAATTTTTATGGGAATAGCTATTAAAGCTGCGCCTGCACCAACAAAATACAATACATTGCTATAACTTTCAAAATTTGGACCATCATTGGTTCTGTTTAATGCCGAAATGTGTTTTATTACTACAGTAGAAATTCCTCCATAAAGTAAAATATTCCCAATAGTTTTTTTTGTCATTCCAACATTATACAATTTCAATGCTTCTGGATTAGTTGCAAATAAATCACGAACTTCTGTTGAAGTAAGCTTTACATTATCAGAGTTAAAAACTCTACTGGTGCTTTTGAAAGTAAGAACGTCTTGGCTAAAACAAAAAAATGAAGATGTCAATAATAGTAACAAGATAATATGTTTCATGGTTTAAAATTTATATTCAAAACAAAAATAGTTTTATTATAATTAATATTAAAGGAAAGATTAACTAAAATTTATGCTTTATCGAATCATTAGATTTTTACTTTTGTTAAAAATTTTCAAAAATGGCTTTTCGCTGGGTTATCCTTCTTTTAATAATTCTAATCATTGAAATTTATGCATTTCAAGCTGTTAAAACATTTACTAAAGTAAGATGGGTGCAACTTACTTATATAGTAATTTCTTTTGCTGCAGTAGCTTTTGTTTTTTATGGTTTTTCTAAATTTGATAGAGGCGTTGGTCAAACCCAAATGTTTATGATGACCATTGGAGTTATGCTACTAGTTATTGTTCCAAAATTATTGATAACTTTTATAATGCTTCTTGAAGATATTCTTAGATTGATGTTAGGAACTAAGAATTATTTTGCAAATTATGGCAATGATACTTTTTTGCCTGAAAGAAGAAAGTTTGTTAGTCAAGTTGCGCTTGGAATTGCCGCAGTTCCATTTTTATCATTGATTTATGGAATGACGATTGGGAAATACAATTATAAAGTATTGAGACAAACGTTATTTTTTGATGATTTGCCAGATGCTTTTGATGGTTTTAAAATCACTCAAATTTCGGACATTCATAGTGGTAGTTTTGATAATCCTGAAAAAATTAGTTACGCTGTTGATTTAATTAATGAACAAGAATCAGATTTGTTATTGTTTACAGGAGATATTGTAAATACTCATGCAACCGAAATGCATCCATGGATTGACACTTTTAAGAAGATTAAAAATTATGAATTCGGAAAATATTCTATACTTGGAAATCATGATTATGGTGAATATGTAGATTGGAAATCGGAGGAAGCAAAAAATAAAAATTTTGAAGACATCAAAGATTTACATCAACAAATAGATTTCAAGTTGATGTTGAACGAAAATACGAAAATAAAAAAAGGAAACGACGAAATTGCATTGGTTGGTGTTGAAAATTGGGGTGTAAAATTCAAGAAAGTTGGTGATTTGAATAAAGCTTCTGAAAATTTGAATAAAGATGATTTCAAAATTTTAATGAGTCACGATCCAAGTCATTGGGATGCTGAAGTAAAAGACCATCCTAAAAATTTCCATTTAACGCTTTCTGGACACACACATGGATTTCAGTTTGGGATAGAAATTCCAGGTATAATTAAATGGAGTCCTGTGGAATATGTTTACAAACAATGGGCTGGTTTATATGAAAATGTAGGTAAATATATTTACGTAAATAGAGGTTTTGGGTTTCATGCTTACCCTGGAAGAGTAGGAATTATGCCTGAAATTACTGTAATTGAACTAAAAAAAGGCAAAAATGTAGTATAATTAGTTAAAAATGCTACATTTGTATTACTAATACTTTCTTTTTTATAAAAAGAATATATAAATAACTAGGTTTTATGTCAAAATTTGGCGAACTTATAAATGCTCAAGTTCCTGTGTTAATTGACTTTTACACAGAGTGGAACGAATCTTCAGTGTCGATGCATCCAGTTATTAGAGATGTTGCGGCTGCGCTTGGCGATAGAGCAAAAGTGATTAAAATTGATGTGGATAAAAACCAAGAATTAGCCGAAGCACTTCGAATAAAAGGTTTACCAACACTTATGATTTATAAAGAAGGTCAAATGGTGTGGAGACAATCAGGTGAATTGGATGCTAATACTATAATTGGTTTAGTTCAAGAACAAGTCTAATCAATTTTTTCACAAACAAATCCTTTTTCTTTTAAGAATTGTAGCGTTCTTGGTAGTGCATACTCCAAGTTCGAAAATGCTTTTTTGCTATCGTGAAAAACGATAATACTTCCTGATTTTAAATTTTTTAAGACATTTTCTAAACATTTTTCCTTAGAAATTGTATTATCAAAATCATAAGAAATGATGTCCCACATTATTATTTTATAACCAAATTTTCGAAGAATTTTTGATTGCGATGGTTTTATTTTGCCATAAGGTGGACGAAATAGTTGGCAGTGTTCAGTGTTCAGTTTGCAGTGTTCAGTTTCGTATAATTTGACATTTTCAATGTAATCGGAAGTATTAGTTTTCCATCCATTTAAATGATTGAAAGTGTGATTTCCAATGGAATGTCCTTCGTTGATTACTTTCTGAAAAATTTCCGGATATTTTCTAACGTTATCTCCTATGCAGAAGAAGGTTGCTTTGGCATTGTATTCTTTCAATTGATTTAATGTCCATTCTGTGATTTCAGGAGTTGGTCCATCATCAAATGTTAAATAGATTTTATTTTCATTGTTAGGAATATCCCAAACATAGTTTGAAAATAGTTTCTTAAATATCCAATGTGCTTTTACCCAATTCATAATTCAAATGTAAATAAAAAGTGCCGATAAATTAATCTATCGGCACTTTGTTATTTTTATAAAATCAATTATTCCATATCGCGTTGAAATCTTGGGAATCGATTATTATAACTATTAAATTCATTTCTGTTTTTGTTATAAAATTCAATATCACCATTAGCTTTCATTACTTTTAATAAACTTCTATAACGTTCTATATCGGTAACGATATCTGTAGCCATAAAACTCTGGTCAGAAGAATTGAAAGTACTATAATATCTCAAGTTGTCTTTATATTTTGATGCGAGTTTAGTTATTAAATCTCTTGCTTTTTGTTTTTCACCTGTTTTATAATAACCACCAACAAAAGGTTCAAGCGTTAAATAATAACCATAGTAATCTATCGGTGTCTTAGTAATTGCCAAATCAATAACTTTTTTGGCCTTATCAATTTTGCCTTCTTTTATCAATAATTCCATTAATCTAGAAAGATTAGTTCTGTAAGAAATGCTATTTCTTCTAGTTTCTGGATCATGATAAATTTTAGTGCTTTCTCCATTACCCCATTTCCAATTGGTTGCAAGTTTGTACATTTTTTCTGTATCAATTTGCCCCATATCTGGATAGTTTTCTTCAATTACTGGGGTTTTTATAGGTACTAATTTATACACCATACCATCAAGCTGAAGATAATCTTTCATCCATAGGTAATCGTCATCTCCAAAACTTCCTGGGCTAAAATAAATAGGTCTTTTCCAATTATTGTTGTTTAAAATATCAAACATAATTAGACGATTCTTATATAAAGCACCACCTTTTAAGTCTATATCAATATAAGGAACAATAGAATCATTTTGTGCCGGATTTACAATCTTATTTGCAATCACAGCATTTTTATCAATAGGAATTCTAACTTTATTTGTTGGAAAGAAATGAAGTTTGTGTCCACTTTGCATCTCAACAGTAGTTATGGTGTCTTCACTTTTCGCAAAGTTTATAAAATCTTTAAGTAACCATCTGTTTTCAGTTTGCTTATTAAATAGAATAGCGTCTCTGTTGTCTGCAACATATTGCTGATGTTCGAATGAAATTGGTAAACCATCTGCTTTATAGGTTTTAAGTTTCATTTGATCAATGTACCAATCGGTCATTAATAAACTAGTATTTACAATTTTTACATCGGTTCTGTATCCTTCAATCTCTTGAGCATACCATAATGGGAAGGTATCATTATCGCCAATTGTAAATAGTATAGCATTTGGATCACAAGAGTCAAGATAATTTTTAGCCATTGCTAAAGCTGTATATTTTCCTGAACGATCATGGTCGTCCCAGTTTTGTGATGCCATTAAAACAGGAGCAGCCAATAAACTTGTGGCAACTACTATTGGTCCAACTAATTTTGATGCTATTTTTTCTCTTATCATTTCATAGATTGCATAAACTCCAAAACCAATCCAAATTGCAAACACATAAAATGAGCCTACTAAAGCGTAATCTCTTTCACGAGGTTCAAATGGTCTTTCGTTAAGATAAATTTTTAATGCTAATCCTGTAAATAAGAACAAAGCCAATAATACGTAGAAACTTTTTAAATCTCTTTGTGCATGATACATCAAACCAATCAAACCTAAAAATAAAGGTATAAAATAGTATAAGTTTCGACCTTTATTATTTTCAATATCTTTAGTTAAATTTTCTTGAGAACCTAAATGAATTTCATCAATGAATTTTATTCCGCTTAACCAGTTTCCGTCTAAATTGTCATATCTACCTTGATTGTCGTTTTGTCTTCCAACAAAATTCCATAACAAATAACGACCATACATATAACCAAATTGATATTCAATCATAAAACTAAGATTGTCGAAAGTTGATGGTTTTTCAATATCAAGATAGTCACCATAAGCTTTTAAGAAAGAAACATAACCATCGTTATCAATTTTACCACTTGCATAGGCTTGTCTGAATTCTGCAACAACATCAGTTAATTCTTTTTCCTCAACATAATCAGATTTTACTTTGAATTTTGGAACTCCAGTAAAGTTCATATATCCTTCAATGTTGTCTGTACTCCACATTCTAGGAAGAATTGCTTTGTGATTGTCATCGGTGTTTTGCTCTGCATTTTTATAATCGTTTACAATCACATATTTTCCAGAAGCTTCGTCTCTCTCATAGTTTGGAGCTTTATCCAAATAAGGATTATTCTCGTCTAAACCAGCAAAGGCATCTGTATATTGTGGACCATAAAATAATGGATTGATTCCGTATTGTTCACGGTTGTAATAAGCCAATACTTCGGCAGCATCTGATGGTTTGTTTTCGTTTATTGGTGTGTTTGCATTAGCTCTAATAGGCAACATCATCCAAGTTGAAAATCCTATTAATACAAATAGAATACAAAGTAAAACAGTGTTGTATGTTGGATGTTCTTTTTTTCTAGTGTATCTCAATCCAAAATAAAAGAAAGCTACAATTAGAAGTACAGCAAAAATAGTTCCTGAGTTAAAAGGTAACCCAAGGTTGTTTACCATGAAAATTTCAGTTTTACCAAAGAAAGCTAATGTGTAAGGCAATAAAAGCTTGAAAATGAAAAGTAATACTGCTATAATAATTACATTGGCTAGAATGAAATTTGTAACAGTTACTTTTTTGTAGTTTTTAAAGAAATATAAAAAACCAATAGATGGAATGGTTAATAAAGCCATAAAGTGAACACCAAATGATAAACCAACTACTAAGCTGATTAGTAATAACCATCTGTTTCCTTTTGGCTCATGCATTTCTTGTTCCCATCTTAAGCCAAGCCAAAAAAGCAGTGCAATAAGTAAAGTTGCCATTGCATAAACTTCTGCTTCAACAGCGTTAAACCAAAAACTATCTGAAAAAGTAAATGCTAATGCTCCAACAAATGAACTTCCTAAAATAACTTTGATGTTATTATTGTCTATTTCTGTGTATGACGAAATGATTTTCTTTAACAAAATGGTAGAAGACCAAAACATAAAAAGAATGGTGAAAGCACTAGAAAAAACAGACATCATGTTAACCATAAAAGCTACTTTGTCGCTACTAGTTGCAAACATTGCAAAGAAAGCTCCAAGCATTTGAAATAATGGTGCGCCTGGCGGATGTCCTACCTCAAGTTTAGCAGCTGTTGCAATATATTCTCCACAATCCCAAAAACTCATTGTGGGCTCTACTGTTAATGTATAGGTTATCAGTGCAATTGAAAAAGCAGCCCAACCTAAAATGTTATTCCACTTTTTGAAATCAAATGTTGTCATATATAATTATGATGTTAATTCAGATGCAAAGAAACTATTTTTTTATCGAAACCACATAAATTGAGGTTGATAAAATTTTCTTAATTACTTGCTGCTAAAAGTTTTTTATTAATTATTCTTTAATTTTAAATTCTAATCCAATAAATCTTGTGCTTTCAATTGAAATATTTTTGTCTTCTTGAAAGTACTTTCTAATTTTAGTTATAAAAACATCCATACTTCTTCCTGAAAAGTAATCGTCATTTTTCCAAATATTTTTTAAGATGGCCTCTCTTTTAATTAATTGATTTCTATTTTGATAAAGATATTCAATTAGTAGTGCTTCTTTTTCAGTTAGTTGTTGTTTACAATTATCTTTTTTTAAACATAACCTTTTGGTGTCAAAAATGTACTTGCCTATTGAGATTTCTTGAACTGTTGGTGTCTTGAAATTGAGTTCACTTCTTTTTAAAATGTTATTTAATCTTAAAATTAATTCTTCAACTTCAAAAGGCTTGACGATATAATCATCTGCTCCTAGTTGTAATCCTTTTATTCTATCATCTTTCAATTGTTTTGCAGTGAGAAAAACGAAAGGTGTTTCAGGGTTTATTTTTATTAATTCTTCGGCTAGTACAAAACCATCCATTTTAGGCATCATAACATCTAGAATGCAAATGTCAAAACTGTTTCTCTTAAAAATTTCTAATGCTTTAACTCCGTTTTCTGCCCAAACAACATCAAAATCATGAAGCTGTAAGTACTGAATTAATACATTTGAAAAATCAAAATCATCTTCGGCTAAAAGAATTTTTTTCATAATGCTAAGACGGAATTGATAAAATGAATTGCGTTCCTTTTCCTAATTCGCTCACCAAATTAATAGTTCCTTTGTGCGCTTTAATAATTTGGTCTACATAATACAGTCCGAGTCCTAAACCTTTTGTGTTATGAAGGTTTCCTTGTTCAACTCTATAGAATTTGTCAAAAAGTAACGATTGTTTGTTTTTTGCAATTCCTATTCCGTCATCTTCAATACAAATTTTGAATTCATTATTTTGCAAATTTGTTGTTACGAAAATGGTTTTGGCGCCATATTTAACAGCATTGTCTAAAACATTAATTATCGCAGTTGTGAGATGAAATCTGTCTAAAGTTAATTGTGTTTCTGAATTAAAATTTGTTTTAATATCAATTGTAGGATTAGCCATTTTGAAATCATTTACTATGGTTTCCAAGAAAGCATTAATTTTTGTTTTTTCTTTTTGCAATTCAATTTCTTCAAAGCCTAAAGAGTTACTCATTACCTGATCTATCAAACTTTGTAAACGCTCATTTTGACGATTTATAGTTTGAATCAATTGGTTGTAAACTAAATCATTTTCTTTTACTTCTTTTCGCTCCAATATCTTTGTAGAAACCGATAAAGTTGTAAGTGGTGTTTTTAGTTCGTGAGTAATGTTGTTTATGAAATCTGTTTTAATGTCACTAATTTTCTTTTGTTTTATTAATGATTTTATTGTTACTACAAATATCGAAATTAAGGTAATTATTGAGGCAATTGCAAAGAATAATAATAAAGACATTCTTTTAAGAATAATTAATTCCCAGTTTTTTACAGAAACATATAAGCTATCCTCAGTAAGCAATTTATAATTTGATTTTAATGTATTTGAACTTGTGGTTCCAACATAGTTTCTAACTAAAAAAGCGTCTTCAAGCGAAGCTAAATTGCCATACATTTTGTTTTCAATAAAAGGTTTTGCAGCAAATAAGGTGTCTGCTTTTTTAGTGTTGTTGTAAATTACAAATTTGTTTAAGATTATTGCAAAATCGATTTCGTTATCCGGAAACTCTTTTTCAAACTTCTTTTGTAGTTTATCGGTTAATTGCTTTCTAAAATGATTTTCTATGAATTGTTTTTTTACTTGGCTTCGATAATTTCTATCGATTAGATAGTTTTCTGCAAGCTCTTTGTATATGTAATCTTTATTATTAAATAAGGTGCTGTCTATGTCGCTATAATCATTTGTGATTTCAGCAAGTTTTTCTTTTACTTCAAGACGAAATTGCGCTACTTTGTAGTTGTAAGTGGTTTTTACCAAATAATATTGCATAACGCAAAGCGCTATTAGAACTAATCCTGATAAAAGAGTTAATATGTTTATTTTTTGCTTCATAATAAAATCAGATTCAAAAATAGCACGATTTATTGTAAAAATCATTTTTTATTCTTCCTTTAACCTACGATTAACTTTCAAACACATTATATTGAAGAAATGATAGATTTGTAATGCGAATAAAATTAGCGCATTAGGTTTTGGATTAAATTCATTTTTCAAAATTTTAAATAAAAGTTGAACAAATGTTTGCTTAAAATAAAATTTGTATTAAATTTGCACCCGCATTCAAGCACTTATTGGTCTATGGTGTAATGGTAACACAACTGTTTTTGGTGCAGTCTTTCAAGGTTCGAGTCCTTGTAGACCAACAAAAAATCCCAACAGAAATGTTGGGATTTTTTTATTTTAATAAGTATAAAAAAAACCATCAATTAATTGATGGTTTTTTATTTTTATATAGTTTTATATCTTAAATGTTATAACAGGTCTTGTTGCGTGATTAACTAAATCTTCACTAATACTTCCATTAAAGAAGTGAGAAAGACCCTTTCTTCCGTGTGTACTCATTCCAATTAAATCAGCATTAATGCTATTTGAAAAGTTTAATATTCCTTTTTCAACATTAGTTTCATTGTAAACGTGTGTCTCAACTTTTTGAACATTGAAGTTAGAAAGGAATCTTTTCATTGTTTCTTCAGATGTAGAAGTTGATTTAAAATTATTAGGTGTATTAACCATAACTAAATGTAATGTTGAATCAAATTTGTTTGCAAAGTCAACTACTTTTTCAAATGGTTTTTTTACTTCGTCACTAAAGTCTGATGCAAAAACAAAATTATTAACGGCAAAATCGTTTTCTTCTTTTTTGATAATAAGAACAGGAACTTCAGAGTTACGAACTACTTTTTCTGCATTAGAACCAATAAACATTTCTTTGTAACCACTTGCGCCATGTGACCCCATTACAATTAAATCTACATTATTTAGTTGACTAATTTTTAAGATACCATCAAAAGCCAATTCAAATTGCACGATTTCAGAAACTTTTAAACCATCAAGATAATCTTCATCCATAAGGTCTTCTAATTTTTTTATAGCGGCATTTTTGAAAAACATGATTTCTGGAATAGCTGCGCCAGATCCAATAGCATCACTTGCTTGATTTGGAAATTCTAACATGTGTAATAAAATAATTTCGCCATTATTTTTCTTTGCGATTTGTGCAGCAACTTTTAAAGCATATTCAGCATTTTGAGAAAAGTCTGTAGGGATTAGGATTTTTTTCATGATTGTTTGTAAATTATTGGTTTTATTCAAATTAAATTTCAAAGGATAAAGGTAAGAAATTTTTTTAAGATTTCTAAATGATATTTGTCATATAAAAAAAAAGACTATATTTGCACCATTATTTATTAGTACAAACTAAATAATGAGGGAAGCACTGCTTCCCTCTTTTTATAAAAATATGACATTTAAAGAACAAGTTTCAAAACTTTTAAATGATGTTTTATCAGAAAAGCAAGAAATTTTTTTGATAGACTTATCAATTTCAGATAATTACAAAATTATTGTAACTTTGGATGGTGATAAAGGTGTTAATCTTCAAGATTGTATCGATGTAAGTAGAATTATTGAAAATAATTTAGACAGAGAAGAACATGATTTTGAGCTTGAAGTAGCATCTGTTGGTGTTGGTTCACCATTGAAATTGAAAAGGCAATACATAAAGAATATAGGAAGGACTTTAAGGGTTAAAACCGGAAAAGAAACTATTGAGGCAGAATTGATTGATGCAGATGAGCAAAAAATAGTTTTATCTTGGATGACAAGAGAACCAAAAAAAATAGGAAAAGGTAAGGAAACAGTTCAAAAAAAATTAGAATTGCCTTACTCAGAAATAATAGAAGCAGTTGTTACAATAAATTTTAATTAAATAGAATAATGGAAAATATTGCATTAATCGAATCATTCTCAGAGTTTAAAGATGATAAACTTATTGATCGAGTAACGCTTATGGCGATTTTGGAAGATGTTTTTAGAAATGCTTTAAAAAAGAAGTATGGTTCTGATGACAATTTTGATATTATCATAAATCCTGATAAAGGAGATATGGAAATCTGGCAAAGAAGAATTGTAGTTGCTGATGACGATTTAGATTTAGAACATTTAGAAATCACACTTTCTGATGCAAGAAAAATTGAACCCGATTTTGA
>JAAFHW010000047.1 GCA_013298525.1 Flavobacteriia bacterium | reverse complement strand
TTCCGATTTAGTTTTTTGTGAATAAATACTTGATGTAATTATGCTAAAAATTATAATTATTGATTTTTTCATTCCTTTTTTTAGTTTCTTTTCAACGTTCTGTGTAGCTCAAAGGTATCAGTTAACTTATAAATATACGCAACTCATTATTTTTAGTAATTGTTAAATTGTTTATTTTCAGTATTTTAGCAACAACAATTTACAAATGCGCAATGCGTATATTTTTATATATCAAATATATTAAATAATTTAATCTAAACTATCCAATGGGCTTATTATTTTTCTTATACTTTTATCACTAACATGAGTGTATAGCAATGTTGTTTTAATATCCTTATGTCCAAGAAGTTCTTGAATAAAACGAATGTCTGTGCCTTGCTCTAATAAATGTGTGGCGAAACTGTGACGCAAACTATGAATTCCTAAATCTTTATTTATTTTAGAACGTTCTAGAGCTATTTTAAAAACTTGTTGAGCACTTCTTGTACTGTATTTGCCGCCATATTGTCCTTCAAATAAATATATTTTGGGCTTATATTCAATGAAATAGGCACGCAGTTGTTCTAGAATTGTCTCAGGTAAATTGGCATATCGATCTTTTTTTCCTTTTGCTCGTTCAATAAATACTTGCATGTTTTTACTATCAATATCTGAAATTTTTAAATTTATTATTTCTGAAACACGAAGCCCTAAACCATAACAAAGCTTTAGCATGGTATTGTGTTTTAAATTTGTTGTGACTTCAAATAATTTTTTCACATCCGACTTTGCAAATACTTTTGGTAGTTTGTTTGCCTTTTTAGGCCTTGGAATTTCTATAAAAAAGTCTTTTAAAAATAACACTTTTTCAAAATAAAATTTTATTGCATTGATTCTACTATGTACCGAAGCTTCGGTTATTTTTTGTTCATTAATACAATAAAAAAGATAATTTTTAACATCATCTGATTTGCATGTTATTACATCTTTATTTTTTAAATATTG
Organism: Flavobacteriia bacterium; assembly: GCA_013298525.1. GTDB lineage: Bacteria > Bacteroidota > Bacteroidia > Flavobacteriales > Flavobacteriaceae > Flavobacterium. The sequence goes on along the minus strand of JAAFHW010000047.1, from coordinate 19,328 downwards.
TAGAAAAATAGCAAATTCATTTTTATAGGTTTTTAAAGTTGAGGAACTATATCCTTTTAAATGAATTTGTTGTATGAATTTATTTAATTCAATAAAATTTTGTTCAGAAATTTTGAACGCAATAGGTCTTTTTCCGTCGTCGTCAAGTTTGAAACGAATAATGTGCTCTATAGTTAGTGGCAAATGCCAAACCCTCAAACTTTGGCTCCATCGTGAACCTTCAAGTTTTTTTATTCGTTCAATTAAATCTTTATTCTTTTCAAAATAAACGGCAATCCGTTTTTCGCCGTTATGGCTTATAATTTTGGCACTCCAATTCATGGCTTTTAATTTTATATTGTAAAAATAATTAAAATTTACTTATAAGTTTGATAAGTTTCAATTATTGAAAAGTATTTAATTTTTGGTCGATAAATAGGTTGTTTTTTAAATTTAAGTTAAAAAACATCGATGAAATGCACATTTATTTGTAAATTGCAAAACTTTTTAATGGCACATTTTAGTGCTGAGAATTATATTTAACTCATGAAATTTTTCAAACTATTTATACTGTTCTTTCTGTTTCTATCTGCCCAAACGTTTGCTCAAAAAGTAATTAAACATAAGGTAAAATCAGGTGAATCAATTTATTCTATCGCCAAAAAATACGACGTTACCCAATCGGAAATCTTTGATTTGAATCCGAAATTGAAAGGCGCAGTCTTGGGTTTGAATGCTGAAGTTAAAATTCCGAATAAGAAGTTTAAAGAAAAGGAAAAACCATCCAAAAAAGAGGTTGCTGAGAAAAAAGAAGTTGCAGAGAAAAGTGAGAATCTGAAACAAGATAAGGTTAAAGATGTTGAAGGTACTTCGAAAGCTACACATCATGTAAAATCAAAAGAAACTTTGTACAGCATTTCTAAAAAATATGGTGTTTCTATGGAAACGTTGTGTGAATTAAATCCGGTTTTAAAAAACAGTAATCTAAAAGCTGGAATGAAATTGCAATTACCTAATATGGAAGAAGCAACGCTTCCTGAAAAAGTGGTTCAAGAACAAAATCCAATAAAAGAAGCCGTTACAGAAACTAAAGTGGAGCATCTTGTTTCTAATGTGGATGTAGTGCACAAAGTATTGCCCAAAGAAACCTTATACGGAATTTCAAAACAAACTGGAGTTTCTATAGAAGAATTGACAAAACTAAATCCAAGTGTAGCCAATGGCTTGAAAGTAGATCAGTTTTTAATCATCAGAAAAGGAACTGGCGAACCAGCGGTAAATAAATCGGAAGTGGTTGAGGTGCAAAAGGAAATTGAAACCGCGAAACCTTTATCGGCAGCTAACTTAACTAAAGCCGAATTTTTAATAGAAAAAGCTTCAGAACATATTGGAACTCGTTATAGAAGAGGAGGAACAACCAGCGCAGGATTTGATTGCTCAGGTTTAATGTTTCATACTTTTAAAAGCATAGATATGACTTTGCCACGTTCGTCTCATGAAATGGCAGGTGTTGGTGAGCGAATAAATAAATCGCAAGCCCAAAAAGGTGATTTAATCTTCTTTGCCACTTTTGGAGGTTCAAGAATAAGCCATGTTGGAATGATTACTGAAGTTTTGGAAGACGAAATTAAGTTCATTCACTCGTCAACTAGCGCTGGAGTAATGATTTCATCCACCAAAGAAGGCTACTATTCAAGAAGCTTTGTTCAAATCAATAGAGTGTTGAAAGAGTAATTATTCAACATTAAATTTGAAACCAATTCCGTGTAAATTTTCAATGGTGATTCCTTTTTCGTTTGCAAGAATTTTACGCAATCTAGAGATGAAAACATCCAAACTTCTTCCCATAAAATAATCGTCGTTGCCCCAAAGTGATTTGAGTATTTCTTCACGTTTCATTACAACATTTTTGTTGTCTAGAAATAGTTTTAATAATTCGGCTTCACGTTGCGTCAAACTAATTTTTTCGGAATCGGTAAACACCAAATAATTTTTGTGATCGAATTGGTATTTTCCAACAGTATAAATCGCGTTTTCTACCGTAGTATTTTTCTGAGAACGCTTTAAGAAAATTTCGATTTTAAGCAACAATTCTTCGATGCTAAAGGGTTTTACTAAATAGTCATCTGCTCCAAGACGTAATCCTTTAATTCGGTCTTCTTTCAAGGTTTTAGCCGACAAAAAGATGATAGGTACATCAGCATTCAACTGACGAATTTTTTCAGCCAGTTCAAAGCCATCCATTTTGGGCATCATAATATCAAAAATACAAATATCAAAAGCTTCACTTTTAAAAGCTTTAAGACACATTTCGCCATCAGTGTAATGGGTTACATCGTAGTGCATTTCTAAATTGTCTTTGGTTAGAAAGGCAAGCGTTTCGTCGTCTTCGGCGTAAAGAATTTTATATTTTGTCATTTTATGCTGAATTATTTACTTAGTTATTTAGGTATTTCAATTGAAATTGTGATTCCTTTATCGTCATTATTAGTGGCGAAAATTTTCCAATTATGTTGGGTACAGATTTTCTTTACGTAGTACAAACCAAGTCCGAAACCATTCACTTCATTGCTTTTTGTACTCGGAATTCTGTAAAATTTATCAAAGATAAAATTTAAATTTTTATTAGAAACGCCAATTCCATTATCTGAAAAATCCAATTTGATTTTGTTTTTATCTTCTAAAATATCAATTGAAATCGTTGGGTTTTCTTCGCAATATTTTATAGAATTATCTAAAAGATTGTAAACGATGTTGGTAAAATGAAATTCATCTGCATTGATTTTTGTAGTTTCATCAGCATTAATTTTTACGGATAAATTAGGATGTTTTAACTGCATGTTTTCAATTACATCTTTTATTATCGGTACCACTAGAATTTCTTTTTTATTCATCGTCATAGGAGCATTATCCGATTTGGCAATGTTTAATATTTGCTCAATATGACTGTTTAGTTTTTTACTTTGATTGATAATAATCTCAGTGTATTTTTCAAGTTTAGTATCTTTTTGAATGACATCTTGTTTGTTCAAATAGGTTGAAGCGAGTAGGATGGAGGATAGCGGAGTCTTAAACTCGTGCGTCATATTGTTGATGAAATCGCGTTGCAATTCAGAGTATTTCTTTTGTTGGATAATGGTGTAAATGGAATATACGTAAACCAATAAAATGATAATTAATGCTATGGAAAGCACAAACCAAAAACGCAATGAGCTCAACAAATAACTAGTTTCGTCTGGAAAACGAATGGCAAAATAATACACCAAGTTTTCGTGTTTAGGAAAATAAACCGATTTTTGAATCGCTTTTTTATCTCCAAAAGAAACGTAATTGCCATAAACCATTTCATCACTTTGACAATTGTACATGGCATATTCAAAATCGGTGTTGATATTGAATTTAGTGAATTCCGATTTTAGATAATGTTCTAAAATATCGGGTTGGAAATCGTTTTCTACATTAACAATATAATAATCATTAGCAATTTTCTTAATCGGATTTTGTATGGGAAGTTCGCTATTTGTTCCTTGGTAAAGTTTTTTAACTACTTCTAAAAGTGCGATATGAGTGCGCTGAGAGAATTTTTTTTCTTCTAAGTTGAAGGCTTCTTTTGTCCATAGTAATTGTGCTATCAATATTCCAATTGTAGCAACTAATCCGAGAACGATTATTATGTTGAGGTTTTTAGTTTTCAATATTGATGTGTTTCAAAAGGTAATATTACTAAAAAAAAGCACCAACTTTTTTCAGTTAACAAGTCATTAACAAACATTTGAAATCGATTAACAGAAGTAAAATAGTTGTTGACTTATCTTTGTATTGTTCATTTATAATGGACTTTAAAACAAAACAAATTTAAACAAATAAAAATATGAAAATTTTAAAAATTTCAATGTTAGCTTTGACTTTAGGATTAATGTCATTTACAGTAATTTCTAAAGAGGAAACTCCAACAGTAAAAACTACAGAAGCAGGTTCTATTGCTTGGAAAAGCGAAACTATCGACGTAGGACAAATTCCTCAAGGAACACCAAAATTGATTGAATTTCAATTTAAAAATACAAGTACTAAAGCTGTTATTATTACAAATGTAAAACCTGCTTGTGGTTGTACAGCTGCTGATTATACAAAAGAATCTATTGCGCCAGGAAAAACAGGATATGTAAAAGCTACATACAATGCTGCTGCTGCTGGTTCATTTACAAAAACGGTTACCGTTACAACAAGTGCTGATGTTAATCCGAAAGTTTTAACTTTTAAAGGTACGGTTGTAGCAAAATCATAATTGATTATAAGGTTGGTTAATAACGCGAAAAACTCCTAAACTTTATTGTTTAGGAGTTTTTTATTTGTTTTTTATTTGAGTTTTTATTTCAATCGTTTGTCTTTCAGTTTGTCTAATTTATCTCTTCGGTTTTCGATAAACTTTTTGTACTTTTCTTTTTGCTCAGCATTCAAAAAAGTATTTATTGTGGTATCTGTTTTTTCGGAGATGGCTTCAATTTCTTTGGCTTTATCTTCGTCAGATAGTTCTTCGTTTTTTACCACTGCAAAAATTTTCTTTGTACTTGTTTCAATTTCTTTGCGGATGACTATGATTTGAAGTTCATCTAATTTTAACTCTGTTTTTAAAGCTTCAACAGATTTTTCAATGTTTTCTGCTCTTTCTTTTTCTATTTCTTCAGGACTTTTTTCATAACGACCAAAATTATTGGTGTTTTGGATACTTTGTTGGTTTCTTGTACCCATTCCATTATTCATTCCATTCCCACCAAATTGAGCTGATGCTAATGTTATAGAACCTAATAGTAAACTTGTTGTAAAAACTGATTTTAATGTTTTCATTATCAAATTGTTTAGAAAATCAAATTTAGAAAAAATATTTCAAATTATACAGGTTCACCATATAAATCATATTCTGTGGCTTCAATGATTTTTACATTTACAAATTCTCCAGTTTTAACATAGAATTTTGCAGCATCAATAAGAACTTCATTATCTACATCTGGACTATCAAATTCGGTTCTACCAACAAAATGTTCACCTTCTTTTCTGTCGATAATACATTTAAATGTTTGACCAACTTTTTCTTGATTCAAATCCCATGAAATTTGTGATTGTAAATCCATTATTTCTTGAGCACGTGCTTTTTTAACTTCTTCAGGAACATCATCTTCGAGAACAAACGCACCAGTATTTTCTTCGTGAGAGTAGGTAAAGCAGCCCAAACGTTCAAATTTCATTTCTTGAACCCAATCTCTCATGATTTCAAAATCTTCTTGTGTTTCGCCTGGATAACCAACAATTAATGTAGTTCTAATCGTCATTCCAGGAACGGCTTCACGAAAATCTTTTAATAATTTGGTAGTTTTTTCTTTTGTTGTACCACGTTTCATAGATTTCAAAATCTTATCAGAAATATGCTGCAACGGAATATCAATATAATTACAGATTTTTGGTTCGCGTTTCATCAATTCCAATACATCCATCGGAAAACCGGTTGGAAACGCATAATGCAGACGAATCCATTCAATTCCTTCTACTTTCACAAGGTTTTCAAGTAATTCTGCAAGATTACGTTTTTTGTATAAATCCAAACCATAATAGGTTAAATCTTGTGCAATTAGAATTAATTCTTTCACGCCATTTTTTGCTAAACCTTCAGCTTCTTTAACCAATTTTTCAATAGATTGTGAAACGTGTTTACCGCGCATAATTGGAATAGCACAAAAACTGCAAGGTCTATCACATCCTTCAGCAATTTTTAAATAGGCATAGTTTTTTGGTGTTGTTGTAAGACGCTCACCAAGTAATTCGTGCTTGTAATCAGCACCAAGCGCTTTCAATAAAAGAGGTAATTCTGTAGTACCAAAATATTGATCAACATTCGGGATTTCCTTTTCTAAATCAGGACGGTAGCGTTCAGATAAGCATCCGGTAACGAATACTTTATCTACAATTCCTCGTTCTTTTTTATCGGCATATTCTAAGATAGTATTTACAGATTCTGCCTTAGCATTATCAATAAAACCACAAGTGTTTATTACTACAATATTTCCTTCTTGTTCATGCACAACATCTTTGCCACTAGCTTTCAATTGTCCCATTAAAACCTCACTATCGTAAGTGTTTTTAGAACATCCTAGTGTAATGACATTGATTTTATTTTTCTTTAACGATTTGGTTCTCATACCTTAATTTAATTGGTCCCGACAGTTCGGGTGCAAAATTACAATAATTAATTTGAAGTTGTTTCAGAAACTATGAATTTCCTTCGAAGCTTAATGCATAAAAAAAACCATCCGGAAATCGAATGGTTTCTTTAAATATTTTTGATAAGATTATAACTCGAATACAAAAGTAAGTGTTACATTATCAGTAATGTTTTCAATTCTTGCTGGATCAACAAGTCCTTGAGAAAAGAATTGTAAGTTATAATTTCTTTTGGCATGAGCATAAGCTAAGTCTACTTTGGTTGAACCAAAATTGTATCCTAATCCACCAGAATATCCAGTTAAATCGCCAATGGCATTACCATTTTTGTAAGGACTTTGTTCCCAACGGTAACCACCTCTTAAACTCCATTTTTTGATTTTATATTCTGTACCAACTCTAACTTCGCTTGATGTTGTTAGTAAATTGCTCATAGCTCTGTTTTCGTTAGGATAGTCGTTTTTAGGTCTGTATTCCATTTTGCTATAATCTTTCATAGAATAATCAACACTAATTAGCCCTTTTTTTCCAAAGATATAAGCAAAACTTCCTGTCCATTTTCCTGGAGTTTGTAATTTATAAGGTTGAAAAATCATAGTTACGTTAGGATCTGTAACTTGAGTTGAATACAAAGTATTGTCTTGAGCTGGATTTAAACCATATCCAGAAGTTACTACTTGTTGCGATAATTCGTCAGTAAGTTTGTACCAAGTTGGAGATTCATAAGCTAAACCTAATCTTACTTCTTTAGTTGGTTTGAAAATAGTTCCAATATTGAAAGAGAAACCAGTTCCGTATGTATAAAGTTGGTTGTTAAAACGAACTCTATCTACTGTAGAACCAATAGTGTATTTTGGATTATCATTGGCTTCAAAAAAACTAGTTGATTGCTTATAATCAAGAAAATGAGAGTTTAAATTAATTCCAAACGAGAATTTATCTTTGTATTGAGTAGAAGCATTGAAAGTAAGTTTTCCATTATATCCAGTACTTTCTATTGCGTTTTCTTGGTAATAGTTGCCACCTCCAGCGATGTTAGTATAATAGTCTACATTGTTTGGATCTGCACTATTGTTTGGATCAATTATGTATGAATTATAACCAAGGTAAGCTTGTTGTTCGTTAAAATATAATTCGTCAAAATAGAAGTTGTTTAAGTTTCCAAAAGGAACTCCGTTAGCGTAACTCAAAAAGTATTTATCAATAGAATTTACTCTATTTGTTCCAGAAGAAAATAAAGAGTTATCTAAATTTCTAGCATTTTCATAATTTACAGCTACTGCAAATTTCTTCCAATCGCTTTTGACACTTCCATTTTCAAATATAAAAACTGCACCAGCCTGATTTAAATCGAACGAGTTGTTGTTTTCTGATGTTTTATTTCCAAAATAGTTTGAGTTATTTTTTATATTAAAATTACTTAATGTCAAACTCACTTGATTGTTAGCAAATATCACAGAACCCGCTGGATTTACATTAAGTGAAGAAAAATCACCACCTAAAGCTCCAAAAGCTCCACCCATTGCCCTAAAACGAGCGGTTCCGTTCAAATCAGTTTGACCATAACGCAAAGCATCATTAATATCTTGCGCTTGAATTGATGCGATAGCTAAAGTTGCTATCGCAATTGTAAATATCTTTTTCATAAAATTTTTCTTTTGATTGATGATTATCTTCTACCTCCGCCAGATGATCTACCTCCGCCACCTCCGCCACCGAAGCTACCGCCTCCGCTGCTACTTGGACTTGGAGAATAAGATCTCGGACTATCATAACTTCTAGTGTTTGTTGTAGTTCTTACAGGAGTAGTCGTTGTAGGTCTAACGGTGTTGTTATCACTTCTTGTAGGGCTACTAGTTGGTCTTACACCACCTGTTTGATAATCATTTCTAGTCGTATTCGGATTTCTAACAGTAGTATTAGTAGGTCTTATACCGCCAGTTTGATAATCACTTCTTGTAGTATTTGGATTTCTTATAGAAGAATTAGTAGGTCTAACTCCTCCAAAATTTGAATTTCTTGTATTTCCTAAATTAGAAACTCTTCTGTTTCCTAAAGGACTGTTCATAGTGTTATTGTAATTTGAATTTCTTCTTCCGTTAGAATAGGCATAGTTATTTCCATTCCAACCATTGTTCCAACCCCAACCGTTACCATACCAACCATTGCCATACCAACCATTATTCCATCCCCATCCTGGGCCATACCAATTGTTCCATCCCCAACCCCAGTTAGGTCCGTACCATGAGTTCCATCCCCAACCCCAATTGGAGCCGTACCATCCGTTATTCCAACCCCATCCATTTCCATACCATCCATTGTTCCAACCCCATCCGGTGTTCCAACCCCAATTATTCCATCCCCAACCATTGTCATAAACATTGATGGTGATATTTTCTGGATTATTTGAACCCCAACTAGCATAGTTTACATTGGTTTGAGTATCATTCTTAGCAACCGTATCGTTGTAAGACGAATAAGTTTCTACATCCGTAAAAACCTCTTGACTTTCTTGGTTTAAAGAACTGAAGTACTCTTTATAATAAGCACTATTAGCTTTTGCTTCCTCAGTTTGTTTAGGTTTGTTGTCTGTTGAACCATAAATACCATCATTATCGTAATAAGAGGTGTTTTGGTATGATCCACAAGAAGTTGCAATCAATGCAAAAAGTCCAAATACAGAATAAATGGAGATTTTTTTGGTAAAAAAATAATTTGTTTTCATATCTATAGCATTTTTATTGTTGGACAATACAAAAATAGTTAGTTTTGCCGAACTATTTAGTTAAAATAAGTTAAACAATTTTTATGCCAAACTATTCATTATGAGTAAGAACTTAACAAAAAGAGAAGAGGATTATTCCAAATGGTATAACGAACTTGTAGTTAAAGCAGATTTAGCGGAGAACTCAGGTGTAAGAGGTTGTATGGTAATTAAGCCATACGGTTATGCAATATGGGAAAAAATGCAAGCAGAATTAGACAGAATGTTTAAAGAAACAGGACATAGTAATGCCTATTTTCCTTTATTTGTTCCCAAGAGTATGTTTGAAGCTGAAGAAAAAAATGCTGAAGGTTTTGCTAAAGAATGTGCCATTGTGACGCATTATCGTTTAAAAAATGATGAGACACGTCCAGGTAAATTAATGGTAGATCCAAATGCTAAATTGGAAGAAGAATTAATTGTTCGTCCTACAAGTGAAGCTATCATTTGGTCTACTTATAAAGGATGGGTTCAATCCTATAGAGATTTACCTTTACTAATTAATCAATGGGCAAATGTGGTTCGTTGGGAGATGAGAACGCGTTTGTTTTTAAGAACTGCTGAGTTTTTGTGGCAAGAAGGTCACACAGCACATTCTACCAAGGCAGAAGCAATTGAAGAGTCTGAAAAAATGATGAATGTTTATGCAGATTTTGCAGAAAATTTCATGGCTATTCCTGTAATTAAAGGATTAAAAACTGAGACAGAACGTTTTGCCGGTGCTGAAGAGACTTATTGTATTGAAGCACTTATGCAAGATGGTAAGGCACTCCAAGCAGGAACTTCACATTTCTTAGGGCAAAATTTTGCAAAAGCTTTTGATGTTAAATATGCTAATCAAGAAGGAAAGCAAGAATATGTTTGGGGAACATCTTGGGGTGTATCAACACGTTTAATGGGAGCATTAGTTATGACTCATTCGGATGATAACGGATTGGTTTTGCCTCCAAATTTGGCTCCTATACAAGTTGTTATTGTTCCAATCTTTAAAACTGATGAAGAGTTTGAAAAAATATCTGAAGTTGTAAATGGTTTGATGGCTCAATTCAAAAAATTGAATATTTCTATCAAATATGATAATAGAACTACTCAAAAACCAGGATTCAAATTTGCAGAATGGGAATTAAAAGGAGTTCCAGTTAGAATTGCAGTTGGACCGAAAGATCTTGAAAACGGAACTTTTGAGGTGGCAAGAAGAGATACACTAACTAAAGAAGTAGTTTCTAAAGAAGAAATTGTTGCTTATGTAAGTGATTTGTTAGATACAATTCAAAAAGATTTATTCCAAAAAGCTATAGATTACAGAACTGCTCATATAACAGAGGTGAATTCTTTCGAAGAATTTAAAGATGTATTAGAAAATAAAGGAGGTTTTATATCAGCTCATTGGGATGGAACACCAGAAACAGAAGAAAAAATTAAAGATTTGACTAAAGCTACCATCAGATGTATACCATTAGATAGAGTAGAAGAGGATGGGAAATGTATTTTTTCTGGAGCTAAATCTACTGGTAGAGTGTTGTTTGCAAAAGCATATTAAAAAATAATTAAAAAAAGTGCTTACTACTATTGCGTGAATTAAAAATAGTTGTATTTTTGCACTCGCATTACAAAATAATGTAATGGCCCGTTCGTCTATCGGTTAGGACGCATGGTTTTCATCCATGTAAGAGGGGTTCGATTCCCCTACGGGCTACAAGTTCAGTTTACTGAAAATACAGATTAACGAAGGATGATATTGGCCCGTTCGTCTATCGGTTAGGACGCATGGTTTTCATCCATGTAAGAGGGGTTCGATTCCCCTACGGGCTACAAAATTAGTTGTAAATAAGTTTTGTAAAATAATAATTGGTGTCTCTGTTATTATTTTATTAGTTAAAACCAAAGTGACTTTAAATTAAGTTGTGGGAGGTTTTTCTTTTTTAACTAGTAGTTTATAACAATTATTACAATTAAAAAAAGGAAAAAATGGCAAATCATAAGTCAGCTTTAAAAAGAATTAGAAGTAACGAAAAGAAAAGAGTGTTAAATAGATATCAGCACAAAACTACTCGTAATGCAATAAAAGCATTAAGATTAGCTACTGATAAATCTGATGCTTCTTCAAAATTATCTAGTGTAATCTCAATGATTGATAGACTAGCTAAGAAAAACATTATTCATGACAACAAAGCGTCAAACTTAAAATCTAAGTTAACTAAACATGTTGCAAAATTGTAATGTTTTAATTACGATAAAATAAAAAAGCTTCCAATTTGGAAGCTTTTTTTTATTGTTTATTGTTACTAAAATAGTATAGCATTTCTTTGGTAATAGGTTTGGATAGAAAATCGATAACCATTGAGTAAGACTTTGATTTTTCTATATCTCTAGGGTCAATGGTAGAAGATAATACAATTACTTTTAGTTCAGGGAAAAAGTCGTGATACTTGTTTTCGGAGAATATATCAAGAAATTCCCATCCTCCCATAATAGGCATATTTAAATCTAAAAACATTAGTTGAGGTAAGATAATGTTGTTATCTTCTTCTAAATTGTTTTTTAAGTTGTCAAAATATCTAAGTGCATCTTCACCATTGTGTGCTGTATCTATTTGTTTAGAAAAATCAGATTTTTCAATTACTTTTTTACACAGCATAAGTGTTATGGGATCGTCATCAACACATAATATTTTATTATACATCTTTATTGTTTTTAAAAATTATTGTGAAAGTAGTTCCAACTCCAACTGTGCTATCAATACTAATAGTGCCTCCCATTGATTCTACTTGAGATTTTACTAAGTACAAGCCTAATCCTTTACTGTCTGGATAGTCATGAAATCTTTGGTATAATCCAAAGACTTTATCTTTATTTCTTTCTAAATCAATTCCAATTCCGTTATCTTTGAAAGTGATAATTGTTTCATTTCCTATTTTTTTTGAAGCGATTGAAATTTTTAATTGTCTAATTGGATCGCAATAACGTAGCGAATTTGACATCAAATTTAATAAAATACTTTCAATGTAAGATTTGTTTAAGTAAACTATTTGATCCTTATTTAAATCCATTTTGATAATTGGTTTTTTTACTCCAATTAAAAAACTTAATTGATTAAAAACATTTTCAAATACATCCTTAATGACAATACCTTCTTTTTGAATTGATGGACTATCTTTAATGATAATCACATTTACTAAATCATTTATGGTTTCATTAAGTTGGTGTGTAGATTTAGAAAAACCACTAATGATTTCTTTTAATTCTTGATTTTCTATAGGAATATCCTCAACTAGATTTAACAGTCCGGTTAGATTAGACAACGGAGCTCTAAGATTATGCGAAGTTATATATGAAAACTGCTTTAAATCTTTGTTGTTTTGTGTAAGTTCGCTAATAAGATGTTCGCGTTCTTTTTCACGTTCTTTTTCGACTGAAATATCTCTTTGTATTGAAATCCAATGAGAATGTTGGTTGTCTTTGTTAGTAATAGGAATCATTGTAAGATTAACCCAATATTGCTCGCCGTTTTTTCTTTTATTTAATGCTTCAAAAGTAAATTCTTCTTTCTTTTTGATGACTTCGGCTAATTTTTTTATATCATTCCTAACACTAAATTTATTCATCAAAATAGTAGCATTTTTTCCAATTACTTCTTTTGATTTATATCCTGTCATTTTTGAAAATGCAGGATTGACAAAAACAATTTTTGGTAGTTCTTTTTCTGTATTGCTCGTTTCAGTAATAATTACGGTGTCTTTTGTTTGAGTAATAACAGTTTCTAATAGTTTTAATCTTTGTTCTTCTTCTTTTTGCTTGGTGATATCTTGTATAGCACCTATCATACGAATTACATTTCTGTCATCATCCATTACTAAAAAGCCTCTATCGAAAACGTATTTATAAGTTCCATCGGCACACATGAATCTATAATAATCTTGCCATTTTTCAGTTTTCTGTTCAATGAATGAATAAAGCTTTACTGACATTTTTAAGCTATCCTCGGGATGAATTTTTTCAAACCACCATTGAAGGTTTTCTCCTACGTCTTCTTTTTTGTATCCAAAAACGCCTTGTATTCCTTTGTTCCAAATAAATCCACCCGTTTTAATATCCCAATCCCAAATAGTATCACTGGTTGCTTTTGCAACTATATCATATCTTTCATTTGATTCATAAAGGTCTTTGTTGATTCTTTTTAAGTTGGTAATAGAATCATTAATTTTTTTATCATTTGTCTTAAAAATTATTATCAAAGCTATTGGTGAGCAAATAATAAAAAATATAAAAATATAAAGACTGTAAAATAATTGATCATTAACAGAAATGAAGTTTACAATATAGTAGTGGCTTATTAAAGCCAAAATGAGGATGATTAGGAAATAAATTACTATACTTTTGTAAAAAAAACTTTTCATTACTCAAAAATAAAAAAAAAATAATGAAACCATCTTTTTTATTAAAAAAATAATCATTTTTTTAATGATTCAAGTAATAATAGTTATTAAAATGTAAACTCTTGTAAGCAAGGTTTTTTATATCAAAATAAAGTGTACCTTTGCACATTCTAAAAAAATCAGATGGAATCTATCAGAAACATTGCAATTATTGCCCACGTTGACCACGGTAAGACTACTTTGGTTGACAAAATTATGTATCATTGTCAGCTTTTTCGCGAAAATGAAAACACAGGTGACTTAATCCTTGATAACAACGACTTAGAACGTGAACGAGGTATTACTATTACTTCAAAAAACGTTTCTGTTTCGTATAAAGGAACAAAAATCAACATTATTGATACTCCAGGTCACGCCGATTTTGGTGGAGAAGTGGAACGTGTATTGAATATGGCTGACGGAGTTTGTCTTTTAGTTGATGCCTTTGAAGGTCCGATGCCTCAAACTCGTTTCGTGTTGCAAAAAGCTATTGACTTAGGATTAAAACCATGTGTGGTTATTAATAAAGTTGATAAAGAAAATTGTACACCTGAAGAAGTGCATGAAAAAGTTTTCGATTTGATGTTTGAATTAGGAGCTGAAGAATGGCAGTTGGATTTTCCTACAGTTTATGGTTCAGCTAAAAATAACTGGATGTCTGATCATTGGGAAAATATGACAGATAATATTGAGCCTTTATTAGATATGGTAGTAGAACACGTTCCTGCGCCAAAAGTTTCTGAAGGTACACCACAAATGTTAATTACTTCTTTAGATTTCTCTTCATTTACAGGTCGTATTGCGATTGGTAGATTGGAAAGAGGTGTTTTAAGAGAGGGAATGCCAATTTCTTTAGTAAAAAGAGATGGCTCTGTAATGAAATCGAGAATTAAAGAATTGCATACTTTTGAAGGTTTAGGTCGTAAAAAAGTACAAGAAGTTATAGCTGGTGATATTTGTGCTATCGTTGGTGTTGAAGGATTTGAAATTGGTGATACTATTGCAGATTTTGAAAATCCAGAAGCATTGCAAACTATTGCTATTGATGAGCCAACAATGAGTATGTTGTTCACAATTAACGATTCGCCTTTCTTTGGTAAAGAAGGGAAGTTTGTTACTTCAAGACACATTAGAGATAGATTGACAAAAGAGTTAGAGAAAAACCTTGCAATGCGTATGGGTGAAACTGATTCTGCTGATAAATTTATGGTTTTTGGTCGTGGAGTTCTTCACTTATCTGTTCTTATTGAAACAATGAGAAGAGAAGGATATGAATTACAAATTGGTCAACCACAAGTTATTATCAAAGAAATTGATGGTAAAAAATGTGAGCCAATTGAAGAATTGACAATTGATTTACCAGAAAATCTTTCAGGAAGAGCTGTGGAATTTGTTTCTATCCGTAAAGGAGAAATGTTATCTATGGAAGGTAAAGGTGAACGTATGATTGTTAAATTTAATATTCCATCACGTGGGATTATCGGTTTGAGAAATCAATTACTTACTGCAACTGCTGGTGAAGCAATTATGTCACATCGTTACATAGGTTATGAACCATTCAAAGGAGAGATTCCAGGAAGAAACAATGGTTCGTTAATCTCTATGGAAAACGGAAAAGCAATTCCTTATTCTATCGATAAATTGCAAGATCGTGGTAAATTCTTTGTTAATCCAAATGATGAAATTTACGAAGGTCAAGTAATTGGGGAAAATTCTCGTAGTGATGATATGTGTATTAACGTAACAAAAGCAAAGAAACAATCAAACGTTCGTTCTTCTGGAAATGATGAAAAAGCTAGAATTATTCCACCAATTATTTTCTCATTAGAGGAAGCTTTAGAATACATTCAAAAAGATGAATATGTTGAGGTTACTCCAAAAACTATTCGTTTGAGAAAAATTTATTTAACTGAAAATGATAGAAAAAGATTTAAAATCTAATTCTTCAAATTTGAATATAAAAAAAACCATCAGTGAAAACTGATGGTTTTTTTATGTAGTTAATTTTATGATTATCTTTTGAGAGCGAAGTGTCCTTTTGCATTTCTACCATCATCAAAAGTAATATTATACCAGTAATCATCTGAAGGTGCTAAATTACCATTATAAGTTCCGTCCCAACCTTGACCAATTGCCGATATTTGTTTTACTAATTTACCATATCGATCATAAATGTGGATTATAGAGTTAGCATAGAATTGCTCATTTGCGCCTTTAATATTCCAGGTGTCGTTAAAACCATCTCCATTTGGAGTAAAATATTGTGGAACCCCTAATACAGAAATTAATTGTTCTGAAATACCACACCCATTCAAATCTTTTACATAAATCGTATGGAATCCCATCGGTACATTGTTAAAAATATTTGAATCTTGATAAGGTCCATAAGGCTCTTGAATACTATATACGTAATCTCCATTTCCAGAAACAATAACTTCTACAGAGTTGTTTTCTGCTAAATCAATAATATTAATATTGTCGATTGTTGCAATTACTGAAGTGGTAACTTCAATTGTTCTCGTTTTTGGGCAACCAAATGAATTAGTAACAACAACTGAATAGGTTCCACCTGTATTAACTGTTATGGAATAATTTGTCTCACCTGCAAGTAAATTTCCTTCTAAATACCATTGATATGTATAAGCGCTAATTGGTGTTGCATCTGTAATTCCAGCATCTAATGTTACTGTAAAAGTTGGCAGATTTGTACAGACAAGTTGGTTTGCCCAACCATTTTGATTGATATCAATATTTGGAGTTGGATTTACAATAAAATTTAAAATTGTAGAAACCGGACAACTAGGGTTTAATGGATTTGTTAATGTTAAAGTTACATTTTGAGTTCCTGTTGTAAATGTTGTAGGTAAAGAAGTTACAATAGTTCCATTTTGCAAAGTAAAAGTGATGTCAAAACCAGTTTGTCCTTGCAAAATTGTTGGAAGTATGTTTGTTGTGTCAAAATTTAATAACCCATCTTGGTCAGCAGGATCGGTTTCGTCATCACAAAAAGTTAATTGATTTGGTAATAGTGGAAAAATCTGTGGTAAATCATCAACTATAAACTGAATTGTTTTTTCGTAATAACATGGACCATCTGTTGCTAATGAAGGATTATTAGTTAATCTTACTGTAATAGTTTGAGAAGTATTTACAGAAAAAGGATTTGTCATAGCAAATTGAACTCCTAAATTATCATAGTAGGTTACATCAATATTTGTTTGCCCTTGAAGAATATCGTTCTCAAGATTGGTGGTATCGAATCCGTAAATTCCATCATGGTCATCATCACAATGACGAATAACATTGTTTACCCCAACTGTATTGAAAACAGGAGTTGGTTCAACGATAACATTAAAAGTTTTGAAACCATAACATCCGTTATTGATATTGCTATCAACACGAACCCAAATGGTTTGCTGATTTGGATAGCCAATATTTCTATAATTTGAAATATTTGTTATAGCTAATGAATTACCATTACTATCATTTTCAGCATTAAAATCGGCTTGATTTTTATAAAATTTAATAGTGAAATCTGAAGTTGGAGTAGGTAGTTGAGCTAAAGTGTTATTGTAAATTTGCGTAAAGTCAAATGTTGCAATTCCATCGTATTCGTTATTTGTAGCATTAATATAATCATCACATTTTACTTGATTAGGAATAATAAAACTAGCTGGTAATTGTGGTGTAGACACTATCAAATCTAATCTTGCAACACTGAAACAGTTATTTGCATTTTGAACTCTTACCCACACGGATGTATTAGCTGTTGTAAATGCTGTAGGGCTTGAAATTAAAAATGCAGTATCATTGGTTTGAGCAGCAGTTTGATTTGTGAAAAAAGTAAAAGTTTCAATGGCTGAATTAGTAGAAATAAACGTATTTTTTTCGGTTAAATTGAAGGTAGAAATACCATCAGTATTATCATCACATTGAATTAATGATAATGGAGAAACCACAACAGGTAATGCATAAATTGATAACGAAGCGTCACCAGAAATTAGTCCGCAAGAGTTTCCTATTCTGTTTAGAATTACTCTATACTTGTATCCGGCCATTGACATTGTGATGTTATTTACAGCTAAAATATCAGTAGTAGCTCCGGCATAATTTGTATTGTTTGTAATATTTGTCCAAGTCAAACCATTATCTGATGATACTTGCCATTGATAAGTGGTTATTGGCGTTGAAGTTGTTAACGTAAATGTTGTTCCTTGTAATTCACATGAAAATTTATTTGCTGGTTGTGTTGTTATTACAATTGGAGCAGGTGTGAAAAAATTAGAATTTGGGTTAACATAACCAGTTCCGCTTGTTACAACACCATTGTTTGGATTTACTGTTGGAGGAGTTGTATTTCCTAAAATTCCATCATTGTTTCCATCTAAATATCCAGCTTCAATTACATCATCACAACCATCTCCATCACTATCTAAATCTAAGTAATTATTTAATAAATCACTATCAGTATTAGCAATACTATTTGCAATAATTCCACTATCTGGGGTGGTTTCTAAAGAGTTTAACCAACCGTTGATACCAAAATTTGCACCATCAATCATTCCATTAGAATTTGCATCGGTTACAGTATATCCAGATTCATTTAAATCATAAATTCCATCATTGTCAGAATCTAGGTCAAGATAATCAACTATGCCATCATTATCAAAATCAACTGGTGTTAATCCGGTGTTGTAAGCATCATCAATTCCGTCATTATTAGCATCAATATTTGATACAGCAACAAAAGAAGCGCCTTGTACTTCTATATAATCAGGAATTCCATCATTATCACTATCATAATCAAATTGGTCATAAATGCCATCACCATCATAGTCTTTTGGTACACAAGTTGCAATTATTTTGAATGTTGATTTATTAGGTAAAGCATCAGATAAATTTCTATGAGAAAAACTTATTGAAGTTACTTGACTGGCCATAAATTTAAATGTTCCAGTTCCTGCAGCTAATGGTGTTGTACTGTTTACTCTAAATCGAATTTCGAAAGAAGAATACTCTGTAACACCGCTTTCAAAAATTCCATCATAGTTGGTATCAATTAATAATTGATTCGTTGGATTTAAAACGGTTATTGTTTTATTTATTGGCGAATTAATAATAAACTCAGCATTAGCATCTAATAAATCAGTTGAATTTGCTGTTGCAACATATTCTATGGCTAATGATATAGGTTGAGGAAATGTAAGTTGGTATTTAACGGTATTTGTTTTTCCTGGTGGAATATCTGTTACAAAACTTCCATCTGCATTTCCAACAAAAGGAGTTGGACTTGCTGTTGTTGAAGTTGAAATTGCTCCTGTAAATGAATTTGAATAAGTTCCTATCGCTACTGTTCCTGCTATTGGATTTACTAAT
Organism: Flavobacteriia bacterium; assembly: GCA_013298525.1. Lineage (GTDB taxonomy): Bacteria > Bacteroidota > Bacteroidia > Flavobacteriales > Flavobacteriaceae > Flavobacterium. The sequence goes on along the minus strand of JAAFHW010000047.1, from coordinate 581 downwards.
GAAACATTTTGATTTCCAAATGATTCGTTACAATTTGTAATTCCATCACCATCATAATCTTGATCAATGTTATCGTTAGAGCTATCACTATCTGAGTTAGTTGCGCATGTACTTACAGGTATTTCGTCTGAAAATAAATCGATTCCACATTCTGTTAATGTTGCTTTTACTTTATAATATCCTGGTTGAAGAGGGGTATATGAACTCGAAGTTGCACCAGTAATTGCAGCACCATTGAAATACCATTGAAATACATCAAAACCACTTAATGAACTTATTTCTAAATTCACATTAGGAATACAATTGGAATTACTTCCTGCAACTGGTTGAAAAACTACTTCAGGTTTGAAAGTAAACCCTGAGTAAAATCCACCATAGGTTGCAGCACCACTCGAACCATAATAAGATAAATAAACTTGTTCAGAGGAGAATACGGATACATTGCCATTTAATCCATCAAAAGTATAAGTTACATAATTTGCATTTCCTGTTACTATAAATGGTCCATTAACATTAATACTTCCTGGTAAACTTGTTAGTGTATAACTTGTTCCATTAATTATGAAGTTTAATGTAGCGCC
>JAAFHW010000046.1:5122-20380 GCA_013298525.1 Flavobacteriia bacterium | reverse complement strand
TTCCGTTCTTACAATATCATTTTCGATATTTTGTTGATCTAAAATAATTTCGTTTGCCGACAAAGTGTTTAGTAAAACTGTCGATAAAATTCCTAAATAAATGATTGATTTTTTCATGGTGATTTGTTTTTTTATTTTTTTGATGATTGATGATGATTATGTAATTTCTTAAAGATAATACCTTGTATTACATAGTAGATGATTCTGATTTTAATTAATTTTATACTTTCATGACTTCTAGTTATTTACGATTTATAACAATAAGACGATAGTTTTCCATTTTTGTTACACAAAGGTACAAAAAATAAAAAAGCCATGTCAAAAACACGGCTTAAATTCTATCTTAGAAGATGATTATTTTAGAAATTCCAAAACATTTTTTTCTATTCTTTCATTAATATCAGAAATGTCAGCTTTGACAAATTTTTCACCTAAAATATTTTCATATAATTCAATATAACGTTCAGAAACCGATTCGATATATTCGTCAGTCATATTAGGAATTTGTTGTCCTTCTTTTCCTTGAAAACCATTTTCGATTAACCAACGACGAACAAACTCTTTAGATAATTGCTTTTGTTCCTCTCCTCTATCTTGACGCTCTTGATAACCATCAGCATAAAAATATCTTGAGGAATCTGGCGTATGAATTTCGTCAATCAAAACGATTTTTCCGTCTTTAGTTTTACCAAATTCATATTTTGTATCAACTAAAATTAATCCACGACTGGCTGCAATTTCAGTTCCTCTTTGGTATAAAGCACGTGTATATTTTTCTAAAACTAGATAATCTTCTTCAGTAACAATTCCGTTTGATAAAATGGCTTCACGAGAAATATCTTCATCGTGTGAACCATTATCAGCTTTGGTTGTAGGTGTAATTATTGGAGTTCCGAATTTATCATTCTCTTTCAAACCTTCTTCCATTGTAACGCCACAAATGGTACGTTTTCCTAGAGCATACTCACGAGCTGCATGACCAGAAAGATAACCACGAATTACCATTTCAACTTTAAATGGTTCGCATAAATGTCCGACTGCTACATTTGGATCTGGTGTTGCAATTAACCAATTCGGAACAATATCTGAAGTTAGTTCCATAAATTTTGTTGCAATTTGATTTAAAATCTGACCTTTATACGGAATTCCTTTTGGCAAAACCACATCAAAAGCAGAAAGTCTATCGGTTGCTGCCATGACTAAAAGTTCGTCATTAATGTTGTAAACTTCTCTTACTTTACCGCGATAAACCGATTTTTGATTGGGAAAATTGAAATTAGTTGTAGTTATTGTATTCATTATAATTGTGTGTTGTTTAATCTGAACTTGATTCAGATTCTATTCCTCTCAAGTTCTAAATGTGTTGTTTGGCAAAAATAGTTTCTTTTCAACACAAATACAATTATTTATTTGCTTAAAACATATCTTCTAATCAATCTATCAAATAATCGATATCCAAGAAATTTGCGCAAATATTTCATCAAATTAGCATCAAAACCAATAGAATATTTTTTGAATCTTCGGGAAGGATTTTCAGCGATTTTATATAATTTATCTAGAATAGCTTCAGACAAATCGTGATTATCGCAGGTTTTCCTGTTCATGATTCCGTCAATACTTTGCATCATTTCTGCATAAGATTGTATTGTTGATTGCTCACATTTAGTAACATTCTTCTGAAAATTGGATGGTGTATTTCCAAACTGAACGGTTGAAACACTAATATTGAAGTCCAAAAGTTCATAAGCCATGCATTCAGAAAAACTTTCAACGGCTTGTTTTGTTGGATGATAAAAACTTCCTAAAGGCAAATTCACCAAACCAGCGATAGAAGTAATGTTGATAAAATGACCTTTCTTTTGTTCACGAAAATGCGGAATAAATGCGCGGCATACTTTGACAACACCTAGCCAATTGACATTAACTATAGCGTCAATTTTATCATCTTCAGATAATTCTACAAAACTTCTGTAACCAATTCCTGCATTATTGATGATAACATCTATAGATTTATAATCATTTAGAATTTCATTTTTAGCTTTTTCAATACTTTCTGAAGAGGTTACATTGAGTTCGTAACTTTTAATATTTGGAATGCCTTCAAAAACATTAGCTTCTGAAATACAAATCATTGTAGCAATAACGTTCCAATTTTTTTTCGAAAAATGAATTGCAATTTCTTTGCCCAATCCTCCAGAAGCACCAGTAATAAGTATTGTTTTGATAAAGCTGCGTATAAATGATTATTTGAAAAATATAATTTTAACAAATATATCATTTTGAATCAAATAACCAAATGATAAATGTTTTTGTCGAAATTTAATTGATTTTTAGTTGTCGACTCAAATCTTCCAAAATAGCTAAACCTTTAGTATCAACTTTAAAAATTTCCTCAAAATCAGCAATATTATTAGCGTTTCTGAATAAAATTTTCACTTTATCATTAGAAATATCGAAAGAAATAATTTTTGATATTGGAATTTTATAACGCTTTCCAGTTTCGCGTTGCATATAAGCAATTCCTGCCAAGCAAAGTAATAACACTCCAAACGGAAAAGTTTTGTTATCAAAATCCTTTAATAAATCAATAACAAAAGCTAGTATCAATAGTAACATTAGTAAATAATAACTATAAATCTTCAAAGACTTGATATCATTCCATTTAATTGACTTAGGTGATTTCTCCAACAAATCATGAGTTTCCGACCAATTTCCTGAATTCGTTAGAAACAAATTTTCATCGTTAATGTTTACATATCCATTGGCATATTTGAAGTATTCTTTCATTTTTTATGAATCACCATTTTTAAAATTTTTGAAATAACATTAATCAAAATCATAATTAATAATGAAAACACAATTACAATAATCAACATTATAAAAGTAATTTTCCAACCTGAATTAATGGTTGTGTTCCAACCAGGAATTATAGAAGCAAAATAATCAAAGTTGAAATAAATTAAGAGTAGCGTTATAATTAATATGGAAAGCGTTAATAGAAAGTTTTTCATTGTTATGTTTACACTTATTCAAAAAAACTGTATTTTGATCTTACAATGTAGTTTTCCAAATTTTATTTTCTTTGTCCAAAACATAAACTTCTTTGTTACTGACTTTTAAAATTCTTTTTGGAAAAATTTCGTTTGGAAAAATAATCGTATTTGAAATTTCAAAAAAATCACTTCTAAATTCTAAAACCTCTAATTTATATTTTTCATCAGTTCCTGGATTATTAAAAACGATATACTTTTCTTCATCATTAATTTTTAGTGGTAAGCAATCAAGAATGATTTGCCTGCAATTTATTGTATCTAAAAGTATATATTTTTCAGAATTATAGTCAGTTTTCTGAATTACAACTATATTTTTTTTGAATTTCCCAAGTTCTTCAAACTTAACATAATTTTCATCAGATTCATCATCTGAATATTTTATCTGTTGTTTGTTATTGCATTCAAATAATAGCGTATTTCGACCACGATACTTTCTTAGATTTTTAACCAAAGATATTTCAGAAAACTTCTGTTTATTTATTGAATCATTAACCAATGAAAATTTATTTTGTGAATGAATACAAAAAGGTAAAATTAAAAAAAGTAGGAATAATTTATGCAAAAAATTCATAAATGGAATATCTAATATCTAAAATCTAATATTAAAAATTAATCATGATTTTCAATACTCTTATAAGCATCGATTACTTTTTTCACCAATCTATGTCTTACAATGTCTTTGTCATCAAGATAGATGATTCCAATTCCGTCAATATCTTTCAAAACTAAAATTGCTTCTTTTAATCCAGAAATTGTTCTTCTTGGTAAATCTACTTGTCCTGGATCACCAGTAATTATGAATTTTGCATTTTTACCCATACGCGTCAGAAACATTTTCATTTGCGAATGTGTTGTATTTTGAGCCTCATCAAGAATTACGAAAGCATTATCCAAAGTTCGACCACGCATAAAAGCCAAAGGTGCAATTTGAATAATTCCTTTCAAAATATAATCTTCCAAGGTTTGTGGAGGCAACATATCGCGCAAAGCATCATATAATGGTTGCATGTATGGGTCCAATTTTTCTTTCATATCACCAGGAAGAAAACCTAGATTTTCACCAGCTTCAACCGCAGGACGCGTCAAAATGATTCTTTTCACTTGTTTCTCTTTCAAAGCTTTAACTGCAAGAGCAACACCAGTATAGGTTTTACCAGTTCCAGCAGGACCAACGGCAAAAACCATGTCATTTTTCATAACATTTTCAACCAATTTATGTTGGTTTGGTGTCATAGCTTTAATCAGCTTTCCTCCTATTCCATGAACAAGGATTTTTTCATGATCGGGCATGCGTTGTTCTTCTTGTGAATTGCTTTGAATTACTCTATCAATAACATTGGTATCAATATTATTGTACCGAGTAAAATGCAACATCAATCGGTTGAAACGATTTTCAAATTCGTCTAATTCGTCTTTTTCGCCAAATGCCTTCAGTGTTGTGCCACGAGCCACAATTTTTAACTTCGGGTAGTACTTCTTAATTGTTTCAAGATGAGTGTCTTGTGCACCCCAAAATTCTTTCGGAGCGATGTCGTGTAATTCAATGATACGTTCGTTCAAATGGAAGTGTTTTTTAATTAGTTTTTGGCTAAATATTATTAGCTTTGCAATCATTTCAAATTTAATGAAATTAAACAAGCCACTTGATTAATTTCACTATATAGTTATAAACAAATTTATGTCAATAATTACCCTTACTACCGATTACGGATTAAAAGACCACTTTGTAGGTGCTTTGAAAGGGAAAATTTTATCGCAAGATAGTGAGGCAAAAATTGTAGATATCTCGCATGATGTTGATCCATTTAATGTTAGTGAAGCGAGTTACATTATTGGTGCTGCATACAATAGCTTTCCGAAAGGAACAGTACATATTGTGGGAATTGATATTGAATTAAGAGAAAACAACCAACATATTGCCATCGAATGGAATGGTCATTTTTTTATTGCTGCTGATAATGGGATTTTGAGTATGTTAATTGAAAAAATTAAACCTCAAAAAATGGTTGTTATCAATATTCACGACAGACTTTTACCCGAAGCAACTGATATGGATGTTTTGCTAACGGTAGCCATTCATATTTCAAAAGGTGGTTCGTTGAGTGTTATTGGTAAAGAAATCAAAAGTTTGAAAGAAGTAACCGAGTTACAACCTGTGATTTCAGACGACACCAATTCTATAAAAGGTTATATAGTATATCTTGACCGATTTGGAAATGCTGTGACCAATATTACCAGAAAAATGTTTTTAGATGTTTCAAAAGGAAGACCTTATGAAGTAAATTTTAAAAGCAAAAAAATAAAAAGTATTTTCGCAAAATATTCCGATTTAGAAGCCATTGACAAAAGGCCTTTGTCATCGATTAGTGGAAATGCAGTAGCCATTTTCAATGAAGCAGGTTTTCTAGAAATTGGATTGTATAAAAGTAATCCGAAAGTTGCCACAGCGGCGAGTTTGCTCGGAATTACTTACAGAGATGCAATTACCATCAATTTTAATTAAAATTAACTATGAAAAAATTAATTTTACTTTTGATGATTTCAGTTTTATTTTCCTTCGCTCAAAAAAATAATATTAACGATGGAAAATATATAAATTCTGATAAAAATGATACTTATATTTATGCTTTAGAAATAAAAAATGATTTTAAAGAAATTAGCTTTTATTTATTTGAAGATAAATCTAAAATTAAAGATTATAAAATTATTTGCACAGCCAAAATAATACAAAATAAAAATAAATTTTATTTGGAAGATATTAGATGTAACGATTTGCCTGTTACCAATAACAATAAAACAGAATTATTTATAAAAGAAGGAAGCATACAATTTAAAAGTTATGATTTGCTGAAAAATTTCTTTCACGAATTTATCATATATGCTAACAAAATGAAATTTGAAAAAGAAATATAAAACATGTTAGTCAGAATAGTAAAATTATCCTTTCACGAAGAAAATATTCCAGCATTTTTGGAAAATTTTGAATTAATGAAAAACCACATACGAAACTCGCCAGGAAATCGTTTTCTTGAATTGTATCAAGACAAAAATAATCCTTGCATTTTCTTTACCTATAGCTATTGGGAAACCGAAGACGATTTAGAAAATTATAGAAAATCAGCATTATTTGACGAAGTTTGGACCTTTACAAAAAAACTGTTCAACGACAAACCAGAAGCTTGGAGTGTAGATAAATTAGTTTCTTTGGAGTAAAGAACATAGAAAATAGAATAGAGATATATAGACAAAACTTAGTGACTTAGCGCCTTCGTGGCAGACAAAATATGAAATCAATATTATTAAGAGAAATTAAATCCTTTTTTGGTTCGCCCATTGGATATTTAGTAATCGCCATTTTCTTATTGCTCAACGGATTATTTCTTTGGGTATTTGAAGGCGATTTTAATATTTTAAATAGCGGTTTTGCCGATTTAACTCCGTTTTTTACTTTATCACCTTGGATATTGATTTTCCTAATTCCGGCGGTAACCATGAGAAGTTTTTCTGATGAGAAAAAACAAGGAACTATTGAACTTTTGATGACCAAACCAATATCTATTTGGGAAATCGTTAGCGGAAAATTCTTCGGTGCTTTTTTACTAATTGTAATTGCAATCATTCCAACATTCATCTACGTTTACGTGATTTATGGTTTAGGAATGCCAGAAGGAAATATTGATATGGGCAGCACAATGGGTTCTTATTTCGGACTTTTGTTCCTAATTGCTGCATACACTTCTATTGGAATTTTTACTTCTACACTTTCAGAAAATCAAATTGTAGCTTTTATTGTTTCCGTTTTCTTGTGTTTTATTTTCTATTTTGGATTTCAAGGTGTGGCTTCTCAATTTAAAAGTATAGAAGATATCATTGCGCTTTTAGGAATGGATTATCACTTTAAAAGTATGAGTCGTGGTGTTATTGATACCCGCGATGTACTTTACTTTGTAAGCATCACCATTGCATTTTTATCATTGACCGTTTATAAATTAAAATCGCTAAAATCATAATGGAAAATAAGAAGTCTAACTTAAAAGTACTACTTACAACTATTGCTATTTTAGTTGTATTAAATTTTGCTGGAAACTTTTTCTTTAAGCGTTTCGATTTAACTGCAGATAATCGTTATACGCTTTCAGAAACTTCGTTAAATATTATCAAAGAAGTTAAAGAACCTTTGTATGTTGATGTTTTCCTTGAAGGAAATTTTCCAGGAGAGTTTAAAAAACTGCAAACAGAAACCCAACAATTATTAGAAGAATTTAAAGCATATAATTCAAATATTATCTTCCAATTTGTAAATCCTTTAGAAAATGAAGATGAGCGTGAAGCGGTGATGCAATCGTTTTACGAAAGAGGTTTGACACCTTTAAATGTTACGCTTGACGAAAAAGGAAAACAAACACAAGAAGTGGTTTTTCCATGGGCAGTGGTTACTTATGGTAATAAAAGTACGAAAGTACCTTTGCTAAAAAATATGTTAGGAGCTTCAACTGCTGAGAAAATTGTGAGTTCGGTGCAACATTTAGAATATGCTTTTGCCAATGGATTTAATACCATCACAAAAACAAAAGAGAAAAAAATTGCTATCATTAAAGGAAACGGAGAATTGGACGATAGATCTATTGCTGATTTCTTGAAAACGGTACGTGAAAATTATTACATCGGACCATTTACATTAGACTCTGTCGCAAAAGATGCTGGGAACACTTTAAAAGCATTAAAAAAATATGATTTAGCTGTAATTGCAAAACCTACTGAAGCTTTTACTGACCAAGAAAAAGAAGTTTTAGACCAGTTTATCATGAATGGTGGAAAAACTCTTTGGTTAGTCGATCAAGTCAATATGGAAATGGACAGCTTGATGGAAACTGGAGAAAATCTAGCTTATCCAAGAGATTTGAACTTGAACGATATGTTCTTTAAATATGGAGTTCGAATTAAACCAGATTTAGTCAAAGATTTACAAGCAATACCTATTTCATTAGCAACAGGTCAACAAGGCAGCGCAACACAATATAGTCAATTTCCTTGGTTATATTCTCCAGCAATATATTCTGAGTCAAAACATCCTATTGTGAGCAATTTAGATGCTTTAAAATTTGAATTTACAAATCCAATTGAAGTTCTTAAAAATGATATTAAAAAAACAGTTTTACTATCCTCTACCAAATTATCAAAAGCTGTTGGAACTCCAGTAGAAATTAATTTAAATATAGTTGCTGAAAAACCTGATTTCAAGGAATTTACTGGCAAAGGAAATCTTCCTGTTGCTGTACTTATGGAAGGAAAATTTCATTCGGTTTATGAAAATCGTGTATTGCCATTCAAAGAAAGTAGCTTCACTCCTATCGGAAAAGAAAATAAAATGATTATAGTTTCTGATGGTGATGTTGTTAAAAATCAATTGGATAAAAACTACCAACCGTTAGAATTAGGTTATGATAAATGGACTAACAATCTTTATGCAAACAAGGAATTTATGATGAATTGCGTGAATTATTTGTTAGATGATAACGGACTTATTAACATTAGAAGTAAAGAAGTTGACTTACCAATTCTAGACAAAGAAAAAGTAACAGAGGATTACACATTTTCACAAATCATAACTGTCGGAGTTCCAATTGTAATTTTAGCAGTATTCGGTTTAGTGTTTACTTTCCTTAGAAAAAGAAAATATAGTAAGTAATGTTAATAAAAATCTTTTTGAATTCTATTTCTTTAAGATATATTTGTAAAAAATAACAAAAGATGAAGTTTATTGTATCAAGCTCGTATTTATTAAAACAACTACAAGTTTTAGGTAGCGTTATTAATAGTAGCAATACCTTACCAATTTTAGATAACTTTTTATTTGAATTAGATAAAAAAGCGTTAACCGTTTCTTCTTCTGATTTAGAAACTACAATGTCGGCTACTTTAGAAATTGAGTCGACTGATAGAGGAAGTGTTGCTGTTCCTGCGAAATTATTATTAGATATTCTAAAAACATTTCCTGAGCAACCATTAACTTTCACTGTTGAAGAAAATAGTACTATTGAAATTAGTTCTAATTCTGGTAAATATGCTATTGCTTATGCTCCAGGAGAAGAATTTCCTAAATCAGTTCAACTAGAAGATCCATCTTCAACTTTAGTTCCTGCAGAAGTTTTAGCTACGGCAATTAGCAAAACTATTTTCGCAGCAGGAAACGATGATTTACGTCCAGTAATGAGTGGTGTTTTCTTTCAGTTCTCACCAGAAGGATTAATTTTTGTTGCAACTGATGCTCACAAATTAGTTAAATATGCTCGTACTGATGTAAAAGCATCGCAAGTGGCTGATTTTATTATGCCGAAAAAACCTCTAAATATTTTGAAAAGTATTTTAGGAGCTTCTGATGCTGAAGTTAAAATTGATTACAATGATGCTAATGCAACGTTCTCTTTTGAAAACTATGTATTAACTTGTAGATTAATTGATGGAAAATATCCAAATTATGAAGCAGTTATTCCAAAAGAAAACCCAAATAAATTATTGATTGACAGAACGCAATTCTTTAGTTCAGTTCGTCGTGTGGCTATTTTCTCAAATAAAACTACACACCAAATTCGTTTGAAAATTGCTGGAGCAGAATTAAATATTTCTGCTGAAGATATTGATTACTCAAACAAAGCTGAAGAAAGATTGACTTGTGATTATCAAGGTGACGATATGCAAATTGGTTTTAACTCACGTTTCTTACTAGAAATGTTAAGTAATTTACAATCAGACGAAATTCAATTGGAAATGTCAATGCCAAACCGCGCAGGAATTCTAACTCCAGTTGATGGATTGGATGAGGGCGAAACTGTTACAATGCTTGTTATGCCTGTGATGCTTAACAATTAAAATACAATTAACTAACCCAACCGAAAAAACCGTCTCGATTAATTTCTTGACGGTTTTTTAATTAGTTGTATGGTAAAAATAGAATTCCCCATGAGTTTTGCTTTTCAAACTGTTTTTAGCTCTTCTGTGATTATCCTCAAAAGATTCTAAATTTGTGCCTTTACATATTCCATAGGAATAATGATATTTTAAAAGCTCTAAATCTTCATTTGTTAGCTCTTTATCTAAACTAATACATTTGGACAACAGACTTTTACAATCTCTATCATCTAAAAGTGAAAAATAACCCAATGACCAAACAAAATGTTTTTTCATTAACATTAATTGTTCCTTTTCGTTGTAAGTAATTTGAGCGTTAAGTTTCATTGTACAATTATACAATTCCTGTTTTCCATTCCAAGAAATATAACAGCCATCATTTGCTTTTATTCGATTATCCCAATCAATATCTGTTGGTTTATTCAAATAATAAATGAAATAATTTGATTTCTCTTTACTACTAACGACCTTAATTTTTAATGAATCTATTTCTTTATCAATAAATTTCATAAATTTAATTAACTCCTTTTTATTCTTATAGGTAACCGTTGTATCGAAATAAACTCTTATCTCATCTTTCCAAATTTTCATTGTAGAAGTATTCTTAGAACTTTTTTGATTACTAAAGTTTGATTTATTGTAAACTAAGTTTTTATAAGTTTCTAAAAAAATTGAATCTTTTTGTTCATACTCAACTTTAACTCCTTTAGGCAAAATAAAACCAGTAACTCTAACTAAAGTATCGTTGTTGTTTAATCTAAAACCTATAGAATCAATTTCCATTTTACCTTCTTTCTTCGCTTTCTTATAGGTTGAATAATTGATATAAGAATTCGTTATACTTTGTTCTGAACTTAGATCTTGAGCATTTAAAAAAGAGCAAAAAAATAGTACAATGACAATAAAAAGTGATTTCATAAATTTAATTTGAAATCAAATTTAATGATAAAACTATAATAATTCACAATTTTATTCTTGCAAAGTTAAAATTGATTACAATGATGCTAACCCAACCGACGAAAGCCGTTTCTATACAAATATTAGGAACGGTTTTTTTATTATATTTTCATATATTTGTTAAAACCAATAAACGGAGTTTCCGAAAATCCATAAGAGTAGGAAAAACAAAAACTAACAAAAATATGAAGAAAAATTTACTAGCAATCGTGATTACACTTGGTATGTTTTCAATTGCAAATGGTCAAAAATTAGACAAATTTGGTGCAGATTTAGGTAAAAAATCAGTAATGGGGAAAGAAATTAGAGTTCCCTATACAGACTTAACCAGTTATTTTGGTTACATCAAACCAGGTTCTAAGCCAGATGAAGTTAAAGGTGGAAAAAAATGTATTACATTTATGTTTGGATTCCTGTAGCTGCACCTGAAATTGGAATTAGAATGATTTCTCCGGCTCCAGAAAGTGTAAAACCATCTGATAAAGATTATGTTTCAGCAGATTTTACAGCTAATTCTTCAGATACATCAAACTTTTTTGATACTTGGGTAACTTTAGAAAGAGCGGAAGGAATTCTTAAATTAGAAGATGTTGCAACCAAAGCTAAAACAGCAAAATGGAACACTATTGAATCAAATGATGATTCAAGTGAAATGCCTGCTCAACCTTCTGGTAGTAAATATAACTCGCTTATGAGAATAACAAGCGACACTTCAAATCCTTCTAAAGCAATTGTAATGGGATTATACAGAATTGGATTTACCACTTATAAAACTGGTGAAGTTCAAGGAAGCTTTTTAGCACAACTTGCAGCGCCAATTAAACTTCCTGGTGTAGCTATTGCTGTAAAACCTGAAGATTTGGCAACAGCAGCAAAAAAATAATTATCTTTTTTATATATTAAACCGCAATTCAAAATTTGACTTGCGGTTTTTTTTATGATTATTGATGAAGTGCTAATATTGGAACCTCACTATTGTAAGAAATTTTTTCTGTAAAACTTGAAGAAAACAATGATTCAAAAAAACTTCGTTTATAAGTAAGCATTGCCAAAACATCTATTTCTTGATGCGTAATAAAATCAGAAATAGATTCTTTTACATCTTCATTTGGCAATACAAAAAAGGTAACCGGATCGTTTTTAAATTGTTCTTTCCAATCATCAAAAGTAGCTTCTGTGTTATCTGTAGCTTTGGTTTTTACATAAAGACATTTTACTTTTGCATCAGCAGCTTTTGCAATTTTAATCACTTGTTTCAAAGCTTCTCTATCTTTTTCGCGATAACGAGTTGTAAAACCAATAGTTTCAATTTTTGTGTATTTACAATCTTTTGGAATACTTAAAACAGGGACGCTCAAGTTTACAATAGCTTCACCTGTATTAGTTCCTAAAAAAGCTTCTTTCCATCCAGTTGCACCTGACGTTCCCATGACAACATAATTAATTTTGTCTTTTTTAATGATTTCTTTAATGTTGTACATTAAATCACCATCCATAATCATGTGAGACATTTTTATATCTTCAAAATGATTTTCTTCGGCAATGGCTCTTAATTTTGGAACTTCATCTTTAAATTTTTCAAAATTTGAAAGCTCCAATGAATCAAAAAGTAATTGATAATTTTGTGGTGCAAATTGATTATCCACAATCGGAAGTTCATAGGTATGAAGTAAAATCAGCTCACCGTGAACTAATTTTGCCAAACCCAAAGCGTGAACAAAAGCATTGTTTGCCACATCAGAAAAATCGGTTGGAAATAAAATCCTTTTCATTATTTAATATGTATTGGTTAACTTTTATAAAGTTACATTATTAAAAACCAAAAAAGTATGATAACTATCATATTTACAATTATTTAACATTTTAAAAAAAACAAAAAAAATCAATTGAAATACAAATAGTTATAAAATTTTAAAATTGGTATCTTTGCACTCTTAAAACAAAAAACTGTTATGATTTACAATGACACAATCGTTGCATTAGCTACAGCATCAGGTTCTGGTGCGGTTGCCATTATTAGAATGTCAGGAAAAAATGCTATTACAATTGCATCAGAAGTATTTCAATCAGTTTCTGGAAAAAATTTAATAAAACAAAAAACACACACAATTCATCTTGGAACTATTGTAGATGGAACAAAAATTTATGATCAAGTTTTAGTTTCTATTTTCAAAAATCCAAATTCTTACACAGGTGAAGATGTAATTGAAATTTCGTGTCATGGTTCTGTTTTTATTCAGCAACAAATTATTCAACTATTACTTCGTAAAGGTTGCCGAATGGCACAAGCTGGTGAATTTACACTTCGTGCTTTTTTAAATGGCAAATTAGATTTATCTCAAGCCGAAGCTGTAGCCGATTTAATTTCATCAGATAATGAAGCTTCACATCAAATAGCCATGCAACAAATGCGCGGCGGATTTAGTAATGAAATTGCTAAACTAAGAGAAGAATTATTAAATTTTGCCTCATTAATCGAACTTGAATTAGACTTTGCTGAAGAAGATGTAGAGTTTGCAGATAGAACACAATTTCATGATTTGTTAAATCGAATTGAATTTGTTTTAAAACGATTAATCGATTCATTTGCTGTTGGAAATGTTATAAAAAACGGAATTCCAGTGGCTATTGTTGGCGAACCAAATGTTGGAAAATCAACGCTTTTAAATGCTTTACTAAACGAAGAACGCGCGATAGTTTCAGACATTGCTGGTACAACTCGTGATACTATTGAAGATGAATTAGTTATTGATGGAATTGGATTTAGATTTATCGATACAGCAGGAATTAGAGAAACAAAAGATGTAGTTGAAAGCATTGGAATTAAAAAGACTTTTGAAAAAATAGAGCAATCCCAAGTGGTTGTTTATTTATTTGATAGTACCGAGTTTGTAACTTCTAGTTCTAAATTTAAAATTGAAATTGAAAAAATAAAAAATCAATTTCCATTGAAACCATTAGTAATCATTGGAAATAAAGCAGATAAATTAACAGAAAATGAAGTTATCCTTCTGAAATCAGAAATTGAAAACATCTTACTTATTTCTGCTAAAGAAAAAATTGGAATTGAAGATTTAAAAAATCAATTACTATCATTTGTAAATACTGGTTCGTTAAGAAACAACGAAACAATCATAACCAATACAAGACATTACGACTCTTTACACAAAGCATTAGAAGAAATTCAAAAAGTAAAATTTGGATTAAGTTCAGGAATTCCTTCAGATTTGATGTCAATCGATATTAAACAAGCCTTATATTATTTTGGAGAAATAACTGGTGAAGTTACAAATGATGAACTTTTAGGGAATATTTTCGCAAATTTCTGTATCGGGAAGTAACAAACATTCTTTTATTTGTTAACTACCTATTTTTGTTGACTTTACAACAAATATTCTTCTTTTATTTGTTGCCCTATAACCTTTTATTCGTTATATTTGTTGTTCTATTGTTGCCCAATGATAGATTTTGTTGCCCAAAATAAAAGGCAACAATCTTGGCGAAATGATGCTACATATTGCTACACTTCGCTACATTATGCAACACAACGCAACATATTTATGAGTAGCAATATGGCAATTCCGAAAACCTGTTCTTATTGTGGTAAGGCTTTTATAGCCAAAACCACTTTAACCAGATATTGTGGCCATACTTGTAATTCCAGACACTACAAGCAAAAAGTTAAGGAAGAGAAAATTCAAAACTCATTAATCGAGCAACAGCAAACATTGCAAAGTTTGCCAACCTTGCAATCTGCAAACTCCAACTCTCTTACATCCAAAAACTTTTTATCCGTTCAGGATGCAGCAGAACTAATTGGTGTAAGCCGTTGGACAATCAACAGAATGATAAAACGAGGAGAACTACAAATTCACAAGTTTGGTAGAAAGAAAATAATTCAACGCACACAGATAGATAAACTTTTTAATTGATGGTACAATGAAAGTAACTTTAAGACAAAGACAGAAAGCAAACAAAATAAGCTTATATCTTGATTACTATAAAAATGGTAAACGAGAATATGAGTATTTAGGCTTATACCTCATCCCAGAACCTGAAAAAGGAAAGCTCACACAAGCGCAAAAAGACGAAAACAAAAAAATCCTTTCGTTAGCAGAAAGTGTACGTTCCAAAAGACATTTAGAAATTCAAAACGGAATGTATGGTTTCAACGACCAGGAGAAGTTAAAAGGCTTCTTCATTATCTATATGGAAACACTTGCCGAAATGAGAATGGAGAGCAAGGGCAATTATGACAACTGGGATAGCACCATCAAGCATTTAAGAAAGTTTTGTCCAAAAGATATTTCATTCGGTCAATTGGATAGAAAGTTTGTTG
>JAAFHW010000046.1:0-5112 GCA_013298525.1 Flavobacteriia bacterium | reverse complement strand
ATATCTAACCAAAACAGCAAAGACACCGAGTAATAAGAACCTTTCTGATAATTCGGCACACTCCTATTTTAATAAATTTCGCGCAGCTTTAAAACAAGCCGTTAAAGATGGGATTATCCGTTCCAATCCTGCCGAGCAAGTGGATTGTTTACCTCAAGGCGACAGCGAAAGAGAGTTTCTAACATTGGAAGAATTACAAAGTATACTGAAACACGAATGTGAAATTCCAATTCTTAAAACAGCATTTATATTCAGTTGTCTAACTGGTTTAAGGTGGTCAGATATAAACAAATTAGTTTGGTTAGAAGTGCAGCACTCAAATGATTACGGCTGGTACATTCGTTTCAGACAAAAGAAAACCAAAGGAGCAGAAACCTTACCAATGTCAGAACAAGCTCGTGATTTATTAAAAGAAGTCGGAGAACCCGAAGAAAGAGTTTTCAAAGGTTTAAAATACAGTGCTTGGCACAATCTAAAATTACAACAATGGGTAATGAAAGCCGGAATAAGCAAAACAATTACTTTTCATTGTGCGCGTCATACTTATGCAACCTTGCAACTCACGTTAGGAACTGATATATTTACGGTATCAAAATTATTAGGTCACAAGGACATCAGAACCACACAAGTATATGCCAAAATAATTGACGAAAAGAAAATGGAAGCCGCTAATAGAATTAAACTCGATTTTTAATTATGAATAAACCATTTATAGAAATAGATGCAAAAGATATGATAATGCATCCTTTTGAAATAGAGCATCCTGAAGACTGTGAGTTTCCAGAAGGATATCCAAATTGTTGTGTTTCTCACAAGCACCAATTAAAATTGCTTAACGACTACTATGATAAATTCCCAAATTGTTGTGACAATCATCTAGCTTTTTACAAAAAATTCAATTTCAATAAAGAAGTTTTATACAAGGATCTTCCGATGCGTGTTTTAAAAACTGTTACATATACAACTCATCAAATTAGAAAAGTAGTTGAAAATGATGACTGGTTGCAAGATATTTCAGAATATGTAGAGTTTGCTACAAGAAGTCTAGGACAACCTGCTGTTGGCTATCATTATTACCTTCAATTCGTTGAAGCATATTTAAAAAGTAAAGAAACAAAGATTTCAAGGGATAAGAAAAAAGCAATTTTAAAAATGCTCAATGAGCAAACCAATCTCTCGCCAATAAGTGAAAAAACCGATATGAACCTTTTGTATGGTATTTATGAAAAATGGTTGAATTTCTTTCCATTTGAATTACCGTTTTTCACTCAACTTAAACCTCAAATTTCCAAATCACTACCTTTCGTAAAGGGAGAATTTAAAACCAATAGGTATCTTGGTCAAGTTTCTGCACAAATGGTAACTCCTTCTGAATTAGTTGATGCTCTTTTTAAAAGAACTGTATATATGCTTTCTCTAATTGACACTGTGAAATTAGTTAAAGAAGGACAAATTTCAGATACTGAAAAAATTAAATTTGACTTCATAAATCAAGAGCATCAACACAAACAAAAAGCACTACTTAACACTTTCAATATAGGAGAAAAGAAATACATTAAAACAATAAAAGAATGGCTTGAAAATGAAAAAAACTATTTTATAAATATAGTTCCTATAGTAAATCAAAAAAACTTATCGCCTGCTAAAATAGAATTACCAAAAACATTCAATTTAAATGGTTTGCAAGCTACAATTAAAGATAAAGCAATTGATTTACATAGTTCTCTAGTGACAAAACAATATTTAAATGAAGACTGCAAAAAAGACTTTATAAAACTGTTCACTGGAATACAACCTGATAACAAAATTTCTTGGTTAGGGCAAAAAGGGGAATTAAAATCATTTATTGATTTTCTATTATCACTTTGTAAAATTGAAAATTGCCAATCTAACAAATGGCAAATAACCGCTGCTAATTTTAAATTCTTAAATGAAGACTTTAAAGCCGACACAATAAAAGACACTAAAAAAGCAAAAAACGACATTATCATAAAGCAAATTGTGCATAGGATTAACTAACCAACTCCGCACCGCCTTTATTTATTTTAACTTTTTTCAAAACATCTTTCTTTTGTATGGTTAATAGTTACTAATACCAACAAAACCAATACTCCGCCTTCACTCCGCCTCTCAAAGGCGGAGTTCTTTTTACGCCTTATTCCAACATAACTTGCACCTGTGTTTGAGGATAAAACCTCTCGTTCTCAAACACGAGAGAGGAAATTTTAACAATGAAATTTCAAAGCAAGATGGAAGAAATAATCCTTCAGAAATTAAGTAACATCGAAACGATGCTACAAGAGCAAAACCTATTAAAAAAGGACGTGCTCAACTTTAACGAAACCTGTACTTATATAGACATAAGTGCATCACACTTGTACAAAATGACAAGCCAAAAGCTAATACCTCATTTTTGTCCACAAGGTAAAAAACTCTATTTCAAACGTGCCGAATTAGACAAATGGCTTTTACGCAACCGTCAAGACAGTGCAGATGAAATCGAGACAATGGCAGCAAACTATTTACTAACTCACAAAAGAAAGTAAGCGATGCCATTCTACGAACCTTCAGAAAAAATGTTCCAAGAAATCCAAGAACATTTAAAAGAGATTACTGTTATTCTTAAAGAAAAACAGCAAATGCACCCAGACGACTTATTCTGCGACAATCAAGAGTTTATGAAAATTATGAACATAAGCAAACGATTAGCGCAAAGTTGGAGAGACAGCGGATTTATCGGCTATTGTCAGTTAGGCAACAAAATCTACTACCGCCTAAAAGACATTCAAGACTTACTTAGCCAAAACTATAAACCGAAGAAAAAATGAGTGAAGTAGTAAACAAACAGCTGATGGTAAGCGTTTATAAAGAGTTTAAATACAACTTGGGAGATAGAAACCTTATTGAAATACTTCAAGAAATCAAATCCGATAAATACCAAAGTGAAGTAAATTCAATTCGATACGCATTACACAAAGGAGAAGAAAAAACAGCCGATGAAATCAAAAGCAGTTTAAATGGTTTTACAATGTCAGGCACTTATGGAACGAGCAGAACCAAAGCCAACATCAACTCTTATTCTCAAATAATCGGATTAGACTTCGACCATATTCCAGTTACAGAACTCGACACTTTAGTAAAGCTAATAAACGACTGCAATTACACGTTCGCTTCGTTTATTAGCCCAAGTGGCGAAGGAGTAAAAGTATTCATTAAAATCAACTCCAATGCAACACAGCACAATACCGCATACAATCAAGTGGCAACTTTTTATAAAAACCTATCAAGTTATGATTTTGATGCAAAATGCAAAGACATTACCCGATTGTGTTTTGTTTCTTATGATCCAGAAACTTATATAAACGAAGATGCAACACTATTTGAAGTTCAAGAAGAAGCAATACCACTACCAAAAGTGCAAAAAGTCGAAACAACTACTTTTGAAGCAACCGACACTTTATTAGACAAATGCTTAAAATTCACAGAGCAAAAAGAACAATACACTAATGGAAACAGAAACAATTTCATTCATCTATTTGCTTCAAATGCTAATCGTTTCGGGATTTCCGAAGCCGATACACTAGACTATTGCATTACCAATTTCGATTTAGAAGAAAAAGAAATCAAAGCATCGGTCCAAAGTGCTTACAAAAATCAGTCGGCAGATTTTGCCAAGTTTGCCGACTTTGCCAACCGCAAACCTGCACAACAAAAAACAAGTAGTAACAATAAAAAAAACGAACCAATAGACGAGGAAAACTATTTACTAAACACGCCTACAATTCCGCAATCAGTTTATAATAACTTACCGCCTATTCTAAAACAAGGTGCAGAAGCTTTCACTGAAAAAAGAGAAAAAGACACTTTTTTAACTGGTGCTTTAGCAATTTTATCAGGTTGTTTACCAAATGTTACTGGAGAATATGGCGGAAGAACCGTATATCCACATTTATTTGCTTTCATACTAGCTCCAGCAGCTTCGGGCAAAGGTGCATTACAATCTTCTAAAGAGTTAGCCGATAAATACCACGAAGAAGTAATCAAAAATTCAAAAGAACTAAAAAGAGAATACGATAAAAAAGTAGAAGCAATAAAGCACGCTAGAAGATTTAAAAAGAAAGAAGATACCGAAATGGAAGAAATGCCTGAAGAACCACCATTCAAAGTAGTGTTCATTCCAGCCAACACAAGTAATGCCAAAATTATCCAACATTTACAACAAAATGAAGGTTCAGGTATTATATGCGAAACCGAAGCCGATACGTTAGGACAAGTATTCAAAAACGATTGGGGTTCCTATTCCGATTTGTTGCGAAAAGCATTTCATAGCGAAAAAATATCCATTTCGAGAAAAACCAATAATGAGTATTTCGAAATTAACAATCCACGTTTAGCAGTAGCACTTTCAGGAACACCGCAACAGGTGAATAATATCATTGCATCTGCCGAAGATGGTTTGTTCAGCCGTTTTGTATTCTATGTTTTCAAAACCAACAGCCAATGGATTGATCCTTCTCCTTATGGTTCAAGAGTAAATCTAACGGAACATTTCGCAAAACTTTCAAATGTAGTTTATGAAATGGTTTTGTTTCTCGATAGTGGTAAAACAACAATACATTTAACAAGAGAACAATGGAACAAATTCAACCCAACATTCAGCGAATATTTAAGTCAAATTAGTGCTTTTGTTTCCGAAGATGCTCAAAGTATTGTAAAACGATTAGGTTTGATATTATACCGTTTTTGTATGATTTTCACTAGCATCCGTAAATTTCAAGCACAAGAACAAGCAACGGATGTACAATGTTTAGACGAAGATTTTGAAACAGCATTGCAATTAATAGAAGTCTATTTAAAACACAACATTCTAATGTTTGAAAACCTACCAAAACAAGAAGACGAAGAAAATGGACCTTTCAAAAAAGGACAAAACAAAAAACTATTCTTTGATGCACTACCTAATACGTTCACTCGAAAAGAAGCTGTTGAACTTGCGGTTAAATTCAATATAGCAGAAAGAACAGTGGGAACTTTTCTAAAATCTTGTTTAGGCAAATACTTACAACAACCTGAATATGGGACATATACAAAAATCATCTAAAGTCAAACAAA
>JAAFHW010000045.1 GCA_013298525.1 Flavobacteriia bacterium | reverse complement strand
CAAAGGTAAAACCTTTATCTATTCCGTGCAAATCTTTTTTAAAGTTTTTTTCAGTATTTGTTAAAGAACGTCTGCCGTATTGCGGGTGCAAAAGTACTCATCTTTTTGAATCTCGCAAACTTATTTAAACCCTTTTTTGAAAGTATTTTTTAATACACTGGTTTTGTGATTGTTGTTATTGAAAGTTTTTTTAATCTCTAAAGAATATAACCATAGTAAACAAAAACATCTTTCGAAACACTACATCTATTCGATACAAATACAACCTAGCCCTGATTGAAGCAGTTACCTTGTAACGCGGAAAGCAGGAATACCGACCGCAAAAATGCGCTGATGGTTCGCTTCTGATTAATCAAAACGAATGGTTTTGGCAGGAGATATTTTAGTAATTAAGTAGGAAGGTATTAATAAAACCAACAAACAGACAAGAACTGTACCTATATTAAGAGCAAGAATATAGAGTATATTAATTTCTACAGGCGCTACATTTACATAGTAACTTTCTGGATTTAGTTTAATTATTTCAAATTTCTTCTGAATAAGCAACAATCCTATTCCTATAGTATTACCCCAAAACAAGCCTCTTAATATTAGGTATAAAGAATTGTATAGAAATATTTTTCTTATTGACCAATTGTCTGAACCAAGTGATTTTAAAATTCCTATCATTTGAGTTCTTTCTAATATCAAGACAAGTAATGCTACTACCATATTAATAGTAGAAACAATTATCATTATTATTAGTATTACAATAATATTAAAATCGAAAAGTTTTAACCAATCGAAAATGTAGTAATATTTTTCTACAATAGTTTGTGCATTTAGTGTTGAAGGGATTTCTTTGTAAACTTGCTTGCCTTTTTCGTCTATTTTGGTGAAATCATCAACAAAAATCTCAAACGAACCCACTTGATTTGAGTTCCATTTATTTAGTCGTTGAATGTGACGGATATCTCCGATAATAAATGCCGAATCAAATTCTTGAAAGCCGGAATTATAAATGCCTACAATTTTAAATCTTCTGCTTTTTGGCAACTTACTATCTCCTTCGTTTAGAAAAAAAGTATTGAAACTATCGTTTAATTTCAATTTTAATCTGTTGGCTAAATATTGTGAAATTAAAACTTCTTCGTTTAAATTACTTTTTAGTTTGGGCAATCTACCTTCAATTAAATACTCTTCTAAGTATTCCCATTTATAGTCTTTACCAACACCTTTAAAAGTTATTCCTTCAAAATCTGTTTCGGTTCGTATTATTCCTAATTTGGTTGCAACTGCTTGAATATGATTTACACCTTCAACAGCATTGAACTTTGGGTAAAACTTTTGGCTTGTAGAAACAGGTTCTATACTTCCGTCGGACTCATTTCCGTTAAAATTAGAAATTATTATGTGTCCGTTAAATGCTGATACTTTTTGGCGTATTTTTTGTTGTAAACCTATTCCTGTTGCAATTGAAACAATCATCATAACAATACCTATTGCAATAGCGGCTATGGCAATTTTTATTATTGGAGCAGAAATACTACTTTTATGGTCTTTAGCAGTAATTAATCTTTTGGCGATGAAATGTTCTAAATTCAAAAGTTTTGGTTTTGTTGCAAAGATATTTCTTTTTAGGACAAAGAGACAAAGTTAATTTAAATTATAAAATGATGAAATACTTATTATCGACTTGTATTATTTGTTTGGGTTACCTTACCATATCATCCTCATGTGGATTAAATAGACATTTTGAAAATTCAAGAAGAAATACTGAAAAAGAAGTAACTACTTCATCAATAAAAACTGGAGCCGATAGATATTCTTTTTATTTGCCTTTGTTAAAAGACAAAAAAGTTGGTGTGATTACAAACCAAACTGGAATTTTATCAAATAATGTTCATTTAGTTGATTTTCTTATCGAGAATAAAATTAGCATTCAAAAAATATTTGCTCCAGAGCATGGTTTTAGAGGAACTGCAGATGCAGGTGAACATATTATAGATGGAAAGGATTCTAAAACAGGTTTACCAATAATTTCACTTTATGGAAATAACAAAAAACCAAAACCTGAACAATTAGCAGGAATTGATATAATAGTTTTTGATTTGCAAGATGTTGGTGCACGATTTTACACCTATATTTCATCTTTACATTATATAATGGAAGCTTGTGCTGAAAACAATATAGAATTAATGATTTTGGACAGACCAAATCCTAACGGAACTATTGTTGACGGACCGATTTTGGAAAAAGAATTCACTAGTTTTGTTGGAATGCACCCAATTCCATTGCTTCATGGAATGACTATTGGCGAATATGGAAGAATGATAAATGGTGAAAAATGGTTAAAAAATGGAATTCAATGCAACTTAAAAGTTATACACTGTATTGATTACAATAGAGAAATGAACTATAGTTTACCTGTGAAACCTTCTCCTAATTTACCAAATGACCAATCTATAAACTTATACGCAAGTTTGTGTTTGTTTGAAGGAACGAATGTAAGTGTTGGTAGAGGAACTGAAATGCAATTTCAAATATATGGTTCACCCTATTTACCAAAAAGTGATTTTAGCTTCACTCCTATTCCAAATTTTGGAGCAAAAGAACCTGTTTATAAGAATCAATTGTGCTTTGGTGAAAATTTAACTTCGATTCCAAAAGTAAATCAATTGGAGCTAAAATGGTTGATTAAAGCTTATAATTCGACATCTGATAAATCTAAATTCTTTAACGACTTCTTTACCAAATTGGCTGGAACAAAAAAACTACAACAGCAAATAATTGATGGTGTTTCAGAAATTGAAATCAGAAAATCTTGGGAGAAAGGATTGAATGATTTTAAGGAAATGAGAAAGAAGTATTTGATTTATAATTAGAAAAAAGAGAATAGACTTCTAAAGTACTATTTTCTCTTTCATTTTTTCAACAATGTTATATGCTGCTGGACAGATTTCAACATTCTTCAAAGTTAAATCGGATATCTGTTGGAACTTTTTCCTATCAGTATGTGGGAATTCTCGACAAGCTTTTGGACGCACATCATAGATAAAACATTTGTTATCTGATTCTAAAAACGTACACGGAACACTTTTTAAAACATAATCTTTGTCTTCGTCAATACGCAAATATTGATCAATAAATTGCTGTGGTTTTTGCCTAAAATGCTTTGAAATTCGCTCAATATCGGCTGAAGTAAACAGTGGTCCAGTAGTTTTACAACAATTGGCACATTCTAAACAATCGGTTTTTTTGAATTCGGCATCATGTAAATCTTGCATTACATAATCTAAATTTTTAGGTGCTTTCTTTTTCAGCTTATCGAAATACTTTTTGTTTTCGTTATGCTTATCTTTGGCAAGTTTTCCGAGTTCGTTTAGCTGTGGTTTCAAGTTTAAAGTTTCAAGTTGAGCCACAAAGTTAAACAACTTGAAACGTTAAACCTGAAACTTTATAAAAATGTTAGATTTATTCGGAAAAGCCATTCTCGATTTTCAAACCAACAATTCGCCTGAGGACATTATTACAGAAACCAACATATCGTCAGCTGATGAAATGGATGTTGCTTATCTTTTTCGTTCCTATAAAGAAATGCCAAAATTAGAAAAGAAAGCACTTCAACTCTCAAAAGGCAAAGTTCTTGACGTAGGTTGTGGTGCAGGAAGTCATAGTTTGTATCTTCAAAACGAGAAAAATCTGGAAGTTACTTCCGTCGATATTTCTGAAAAGGCTATTCAATCGTGTAAACTTCGTGGTTTAAAAAATGCTAAAATTCTAAATATTTTGGATTTGGGAAACGAAAAATTCGACACCATTTTATTATTAATGAACGGAACAGGAATTTTCGGAACATTAGCAGAAACCTCTAAATACTTGCTAAAACTAAAAAGTTTGCTAGCACCAAATGGTCAAATTTTAATAGATTCTTCCGATATTATTTATATGTTTGATGAAGATGACGATGGCTCTAAATGGATTCCAGCCGATGGTTATTACGGCGAACTAACATTTACTATTTCATATAAAAATCAAACTGAAGAAGCATTTCCGTGGTTGTATTTGGATTATAATACGTTACAAAATGCTGCTTACGCTAATGGTTTGCAATGCGAATTGATTGAAAAAGGAAAACATTTTGATTATTTGGCTCGTCTTTTTTAGGAGCTATTTACTTCGTCAGTCGCAAGCTCGTGTCCAGCTTTCCACTATATCTTTTACTTGTTAAAGAAACAAGAAAAAGGATGCCGTTCCAATTTGGGCTAAACTATCAGTTAACTTTAATCAAATCGGTAGATTCAACAATATCAGTAATCGCTTGATACAAAACTTCTAAATCTTCCTGAGAATTATATACATTTATAGAATATCTCATGTAAATATTTCCATTCAAAGGCATAATTGGAATTTGAATTTTATATTTTGTATACAACAACTCTTTCAATTCCATAGGTTTTTCAGTTCTAATTGGAATACTTGCCATTTGACCTAGAAATTCTTCCGAAATTGGACAAATTGGTTGTGTTCCAACCAAATCGCAAAAACGTTGGTAATTATCCAAAACTATTTTTCGACAAGCTTTCGACTTTTCTTTCCAATTATTTTGTTCCAAAAACTGAATCACTTTTGGTGTACACAAATAAGCCGAATGGTCATTTGTACCTTGATATTCATGATAATCCAAAAATTGACTATCACTTGGAGCCAAACTTTCGTAACCCCAACTTACTACTAATGGATCAATATCGGCTTGAAATTCTTTTTTTACATATAAAAACGAACTTCCTTTTGGAGCCAACATCCATTTATGCAATGTTCCTGTATAAAAATCGGGATTCAATTCTTGCATATTCAAATCAATATGACCTGGAACATGAGCGCCGTCAATAATGGTAATTAATCCAAGTTGTTGTGCTTTATCGCAAATTTCTTTCACTGGAAAAATCAATGCCGTTGAACTTGAAATCTGATTCAAGAAAATCACTTTAGTATTAGAATTATAACCTTTCCAAAATTCCTCTAAAATCTGTTCTTTAGAAATAATTGGCAACGAAATTTCTTGACGAATATATTTCGCTCCTGACTTTTTGCAATAGAAATTCCAAGTTCTGTCCATTGCTCCATACTCGTGATTGGTTGTTAGAATTTCATCATCTTTTTGAAGATTTAAACTTCTCATTATGGTATTAACAGCAAAAGTTGGATTGGGTGTGAAAAAGAAATCTTCTTCATTACAACCTATAAATTTTGCCAAAGGTTTTTTGGCTTCTTTTAAATAAACAGGCAACTTCTTCTGAATAAAATGCACCGGCTCTTGCTCCAACTCCAATTGCAATCTTTGAAATTCTTCAAAAATAGGTTTGGGACAAGCTCCAAAAGAACCGTGATTTAAAAAAGTAATGTTATAATCTAAAAGAAATACCGATTTCATAAACTATATTTTTTGTAAAAATAAAAAATCCCACTAACAATATTGCTAATGGGATTCTTGTTTTTTTTGCATTTTGATTATTGCATATATTTCATCATCATCGATTGAATTTCTCCTTGTAATTCCATCATTGATGCTTGAGATTTTTCCATGATTGCTGGAGCTTTCTCAGACATTTTTTTTCCTACTGGACTTTCATAAAAGGCTAACATCGCTTTAATATCCTCTTTTGAATATTCTTCCATGTAAATTTTTGCAGTTAAATCGTTAGCTTTAGCTATTAAACCATCAAACTCAACTGAAAAAGCTGCTTGTTTATCTTCAGGAATATTTGCTAAAATTTGTTTTTTATAAGAACTTAGCCCAGAGCCACTTCTTTCAATTACTTTCAATACGTCTTTTTTGAAAGCCTCATCAACAGCTTGAGAGAAACCAAATTGAGCTACTAGTAGCAAGGCGAATGTTAAAATAAGTTTTTTCATTTTTTTTGTGGTTTTAAAATTTTTATAAATATATAATTTTCAATTATTGTGCCAAAATAAATTTGATTAATTCTACACAATTTATAAGTTGTTTAATTATAATAAATGTTACAAAAAACTAAAAATATTTTTCTACTCTGGAGGAGTATCAATATTTATTGGCAAAGTAAATGTGGTTTTTACATTTTTACCATCCTTCTTCGCTGGAGTCCATTTACCAGAAGTTAACTTTAATACACGGATCAATTCTTCTGCTGTTCCATGTTTTAAATCCTTAACAATTTTAAAATCACTTAAAGTTCCATCCTCGTTTATAGTAAACCCAACAATAACCTGTCCTTTTAAATTTGGGACATCTGGTGTGTTGTAATTTTTCTTTAAAAAGCTATAAAACTTACTCATTCCTCCTTGAGTTTTATTATTTATAGAATCAGAAAGAAATTCATTTGATGGTTTATCTACTTTGTTTGTAGCCGCTTGTTCAGTTCTGTTTGAAAGCTTAAAATCTAATGGGAACCTTATTTCAACACTTATGGCTTTTCCACCGCGTGTTGCTGGCTCCCATTTTGGCGCACTTCTTAAGACTCTTACAATCTCGGTAGCTGTCTCAACATCGACAAATTGAACCACTTTAACATTTTTAATTTCTCCAAGTTCATTAACTGTAAAAGCCGTGACCATTCTTCCCGGCTTGCTAACTTTAGAAAAATTAAAGTTTGCGTTTATATAATCATAAAATTTATCTAAACCACCTCCATTGAATTTAGCTTCTATTCTGTCTCCATTCAAATAGACTTCATCTTCTCCTCCAATTTGAGAAAAAAGACTTGATGAAAAAAGTAAAAAAAGTACAATCCATTTCATTTTTAAGGAATATTCAAATATTTATGAGTTTGCAATGAAACCCTCCATTTCGGATTTTTCATTACATAATCTACAATAAGCGGAGTCATTTCATCTTTTTTACTCCATTCTGGTTGAAGAAAAAGAATAGCATTTGGGTTAACTTTTTCAGCTTGTTCTTCTGCAAAAATAAAATCGTGTTTATTGTAGATAATTACTTTAAGTTCATTAGCAATTTCATAAGCGCTTTCAACTGGAAGTTTATTTTTCTTAGGAGAAAGGCAAAACCAATCCCAAGTTCCTGTAACTGGATAGCATCCTGAAGTTTCAATATGAACACGAAGATCTTGAGATCTTAATTTTTGAGTAAGCGGATTCATATCCCAAGTTAATGGTTCTCCTCCTGTAATCACAACTGTATCTGCATACTTTTTGGCATTAGCTACAATGACATCTGTTGCTGTTGGAGGATGAAGTTCTGCATTCCAGCTTTCTTTTACATCGCACCAATGACAACCTACATCGCAACCGCCAATTCTTATGAAATAAGCTGCTGTTCCTGTGTGAAATCCTTCGCCTTGAATAGTATAAAATTCTTCCATAAGCGGAAGCATTTCACCTTTATCGACAGCTATTTGTATGTTTTTTTCTAACATTTTTATTAAAAATACCTAAAAGATTTTGGAAATCTGTTAGTATAAAAATTACTTCTCTCTTATATAAATATCAATTGGCACACCAGAAAAATCCCAATTTTCACGGATTTTATTTTCAAGAAAACGTTTGTATGCTTCTTTTACATATTGTGGCAAGTTGGCAAAAAACACAAACTGAGGAGTAGGTGTTGGCAATTGCATACAATATTTAATTTTTACATATTTCCCTTTCAAAGCTGGTGGTGGATGATTTTCTATAATTTTCAACATATAATCGTTGAATTTTGAAGTAGAAATACGTTGTGCTCTGTTTTCGTATACCTTTACTGTTTCTTCTAATGCTTTCAGTAAACGTTGTTTTGTTAATGCCGATACGAAAATAATTGGCACGTCGGTAAAAGGTTGTAATTGTTCACGGATTTTGGCCTCATAATCGCGAGTTGACATCGTATCTTTTTCTACCAAATCCCATTTGTTTACAAGAATTACAACACCTTTTCTGTTTTTCTCAGCCAGCCAAAAAATACTTTGATCTTGACCTTCAAATCCTCGTGTAGCATCTATAATAAGAATACATACATCTGAATGTTCAATGGCACGAACTGAGCGCATTACAGAATAAAACTCTAAATCTTCTTTAACTTTGGTTTTTCTTCTAATTCCGGCTGTATCCACAAGGTTGAATTCAAATCCGAAACGATCAAACTTTGTATCAATTGCATCACGCGTTGTTCCTGCAATATCTGTTACAATATATCTATCCTCACCTATTAATGCATTTATGAAACTAGATTTTCCAGCATTTGGACGACCTACTACACAAAAACGTGGTAATACAATTTCTTCTTTAGTTGGTTCTGGTTTTACTGGAAAAGCATCAATCAATGCATCTAGCAAATCACCTGTTCCACTTCCTGAAATACTTGCAAATGTGAAATATTCACCTAATCCTAAGTTATAGAATTCAACTGCGTCTTTTTCACGCATGGAATTGTCTACTTTATTTACAGCTAATAAAACTGGTTTTGTAACCTTACGAAGTAATTTTGCAACAGCATCATCCATAGGAGTAATTCCTTCTTCGACATCTACAACAAATATGATAACATCTGCCTCATCAATAGCTAGTTCTACTTGTTTTCTAATCTCTCCTTCAAAGACGTCGTCACTTCCTCTAACGTATCCACCGGTATCAATTACGGAAAACTCTTTTCCGTTCCATTCGCTTTTACCATAGTTTCTATCTCTGGTTACACCAGAAACTGAATCTACAATAGCTTCTCTTCTTTGTATCAGCCTATTGAAAAGGGTTGATTTCCCTACATTAGGTCTTCCTACTATCGCAACAATATTATTCATAATGATTTTAAAATAAGCTGCAAAGGTACTACTAATTTTATTTTTTCTTACCTTAGTATGGTAGTAATACTAAAAAAACTATGTTTTAATGAATTTGAATGTTAAAATTTAAGTAATGGAATTGGATAATACTATCGTGCTTCGTCCACGATTTCAAAAAGATGTTTCTATGTCAATGAATGAAATTATTGAACATGCAACAAAAATTAAAGAAGAAGTCAAAAATGATTATCGAGTAAAAATATCAGATCATCATATATTTTTATTCATCACTTTAGCCAAACGAAAGTACTATTCTCCACATTTACATTTAGAATTAGAAGAAAACGAAGATAAAACAACACATGTAAAAGGACTTTTTGGACCAGACCAAACAGTTTGGACTTTCTTTATGTTTCTACATTTCTTTATTGCTGGTGTTTTTTTAATTTTTATGATGATGGCCTATTCGCATTGGACATTAAAACAATCTACTACTACTGACTTTGTAATTATGGGATTGATGGTAGTTTTTTGGTTTGCATTGTATTTTCAAGCTAGAGTTAACAGAAAAAAATGTCAACCTCAAATGCACAAACTTGAAGAATTAACCAACAGAATTTTGAAAGATAAAATTTAAGACTACTTTTGATTATACCCGAAACGTCTTAATTGAAATTGACTATTTCTCCAATCTTTATTAACTTTCACGAACATTTCTATGTGGATTTGTTTTCCGAAGAATTTTTCTAAATCTTCACGAGCTTGCATTCCGACACGCTTTAGTGCTGCACCCTTATGTCCGATAATAATACCTTTTTGGGTATCGCGTTCTACCATAATAACGGATCTAATTCGAATGATTTTATCATCTTCAATAAATTCTTCCGTTTCAATTTCTACAGCGTATGGGATTTCTTTATCGTAGTTTAATAGGATTTTCTCGCGAATGGTTTCGTTAACAAAAAAACGTTCAGGTTTGTCTGTCAAAGCATCTTTAGGATAATATGCTGGAGATTCTGGAAGAAGTTCTAAAATTCTTGCAAAAACTTCTTTTACATTGAAATTTTCCAAGGCAGAGATTGGATAGATTTCAGCATTTGGTACTTTCTCTTTCCAAAGTTCGATTTGCTCTTCTAATTGCTCTTGATCAGATTTATCTATTTTATTAAGCAATAGTAAAACTGGGATTTTGGCATGGATGATTTTATTGAAAAAAGCTTCATCTTTAAGTTCTTTTTCTCCAATTTCAACCATATAAATTAAAACGTCGGCATCTTCAAAAGCAGATTTAACAAAATCCATCATTGATTTTTGCATTTCATAAGCAGGTTTAATAATCCCAGGAGTATCAGAAAGTATTACTTGAAAGTCATCACCATTAACAATTCCGAGAATTCTATGACGAGTAGTTTGAGCTTTTGAAGTAATAATTGACAATCTTTCACCAACAAAAGCATTCATTAATGTTGATTTTCCTACGTTTGGATTTCCTATAATGTTTACAAAACCGGCTTTATGCGACATTTATTTTAATTTAATTTGTTGCAAAGGTAGTTATATCAAGCGAATAGTAGAAATAAAAGATTTTTTTAATTTTTTTGTTGCGAGTATCGATATTCGTTGTATATTTGCACTCGAAACAGCGCGGGATAGAGCAGTAGGCAGCTCGTCGGGCTCATAACCCGAAGGTCACAGGTTCGAGTCCTGTTCCCGCTACTAAGCAAACCCTTTCAGAAATGAGAGGGTTTTTTTTGTGTTTACTATATCACAAACATATCGGAAGCTTTTTTGACAATTCTAATTTCAAATTATACTTTGATTCTGAACCAAAACGTCGATTCACTATAAAATGCGATTGAAAAAAAATACGTACCTTTGCACCGAAATTGGTATTCTTCTTTGTAAAGAAGTACCAAAAATTGCATTAGAAAGGGAGAAAAAATTTGAAAAAAAGGCTTCTCACACCTATTAGGTACAGGTTCGACTCCTGTTATTGCTACTAATAAAAGTCATTACTACATAAATGACTTTTTTTATTTTTACTTTATGAATATGAAAAAAATTGTTGAGTACAGAGCGTTACTCAACGTTACGAAAGCGGCGACTTTAAAAGAATTAAAGACTATTTACAGAAATAGCATGAAAGATTTTCATCCTGACACGATTAGTGATGAACAGGAGCGCCATGAAGCCGAACAAAAAAGTATTGCTTTTATTGAAGCATACCATTTTCTAGTTAGTGTAGCACCAGAAACTCTTGAAAAAACTAAAGCAGAGTATGTAAAAACTACTACTACCTCTAACATTCAAGATTTTTATTTTGAAAATAGCGTTTTATATGTAACTTTCCTAGACGGAAATACTTTCGAGTATTTTGGTGTTCCTAAACAAACTTATATAAAAATGGTCAATGCAGAGTCGCCGAGCCGATTTGCTAGAAGACACGTTTATAACGCATTTATTTATAGGAGCGCAAGCAAACTTGTAGCTACCGAATAAATTCTACATTTCAATAATTTTATTAGTAGTATATTTGTACTGAATTGATAAAAATTTGACTGTAAACTATTTAACTCTTTTTCTAGTTGAATAGTTTACAGTTTATTTGTTTAGGTATTTATTTTTACATTGATCATTTTTTAGCAAAATTTCACATATCTACCTTTAAATCAATTTATTAAATCTTAGGAAAGCTATTTTAAAAATTATTGTTATTAGAATGAAAGCTATTTCATTTTTCTTACTACTATTTTCAACGGTTATTTTTGCATCGCCTTTTGATGAGAAAAACAACCCACCTGCACTTATACCATTATTAGGCACTTATTCTATTCCGGGAGATTTTGCCAGCATTAATGACGCCGCACTAAGTTTAAATACCAATGGAATTTCGGGCCCAGTGCTGTTTAATGTTGCTGCTAATCATACCGAGACAGCTCCTGCAGGAACAAGCACAACCATTACCGGTGGAATCATCTTCAGAATCGTTGCTGGGACAAGTGCTACTAATACGATAACTTTTCAAAAAAATGGTACAGGAGCCAATCCTCTCATTACGGCAGGAGCCAACCATTTTGCTGGCGGAATCATGGATGGTGTAATCAAAATAATAGGCACTGATTACCTAATTTTTGATAGTATTGATGTGATTGAAAATCCTTTAAATACTGTCTTCAATCCGATACCAAGTAACAACATGACAGAGTTTGGCTTTGCTTTTTTCTATGGAAATCCAACTGCTACAGCCGATGGGGCAAAAAATAACATCATCAGAAATTGCAACATTACATTAAATAATAATGGCACTAATTATCAAAATACGTTTGGCATCTATGCTACGTGTTTAACAAGCGACACCAACGGATTAAACATAGCTAGCATTACTTCAATAGCAGGTTCTAATTCAAACAATAAACTTTATAGCAATATCATAAGCAATGCTAATTTTGGGATCACTATCGTTGGCTCCAATACAGCCGCAGCAATGGATACCGATTGGGATATAGGTGGCACATCAACTTTATCCGGAAACACGATACTTAATTTTGGAATTGGAAATGGTGCTCTTACGTCTTTATATCAGAAAATCGGAACTAGCGTTCACGGAATTTTAATCAATCAAGTAGCAGCGAATACAGTATCTTATAATTCAATTACAAGTACCGCAGGAACATTAACTGGTAGTGTAACTATGTGCGGTATTTTACTTGGCTCAACTTCAGCATCAGTACAACCAGACACAAATGTTTCTTCTTGCAATTACAATACAATTAATCTAAACAATGCATCGGGTTTCGACACGTTTGGTATTTGGTCACGATTAGCCAGTGCAACTTCGGATAAGTTTTTAAACAACAACATCATCTCTATACAAAATACTACCACAACCCCAATTGCAAGTAGGTTTATGAGAGGGATTTGGCAGGATGGAAATTTGAGGCTGTTAACTATTTCGGAAAATACTGTAACACTAAGTTATGTAAATACAAATAATGATCATACGGTAAATTTTATTCAAGCCGATATTAATACAGCATCGAGTAGGATTATAAATGGCAATATTTTAAGAACATCTTCTGGTGGCTCATTAAGAACATCTGGGGCAATAAATGGCATTTCGCACAGTGGTATTTCAAGCGGACTACTAAACATAAACCAAAATACTATTGAAATTGATAAAGGAAGTGTTTCCTCAATAGCT
Organism: Flavobacteriia bacterium; assembly: GCA_013298525.1. Lineage (GTDB taxonomy): Bacteria > Bacteroidota > Bacteroidia > Flavobacteriales > Flavobacteriaceae > Flavobacterium. The sequence continues at coordinate 7,810 of JAAFHW010000045.1, read as the reverse complement.
AATTTTTTTGGAATAAGTAGTACAAGTACTTCAAATGCTAGTAGTTATGAAATTAATTTCAACAACATCTCACTAATAGCTTCATCTGGAGTTAATGCTAATACAACTATTAGAGGAATCAGCAATATTGATGGATCAGTAACGTTAAATAAAACCATAAGTTCTAATAACATTGCAATCAACAGTAATAATACTGGCGGTACAAGTTGTGGAATCTATCTTGAAAGGACCGGAATTGCAACGATAACTAACAACGCGGTCACCGTTAGTAATTTTTCATCCGTTTTATATGGAATATTTCTAAATACATCTTGTACTACAAACAATTTAAGCAACAATAATATTACAATTTCTCCTACCAATCTTGCAGTATCAGTTTCGATTTCTGGTATTACAAACTCTGTTGGAACAGCTAATTTTAGCAACAATCAAATAACACTAGCACCACAAATAAGTACTACAGCAACTATAACGGTAATGATTACAGGAATTAGTAACTCTACTGCTAACGGCAATATAAATAACAACGCAAGTATTTTAATTGCACCGCAAACTACCTCTAACACCGGTGTTGTTAATTTTACTTCTGTCGGAATATCAAATTCTGGAGCAAGTAGCCAAGTTATCAATAACTCCAACATTCAATTGACCCCTTTTACGCAATCGGGAGTTGCTACTTCAAACGGGATTTTAAATTCTGCAGCTAACAGTACTATCAATTCTAATACAATTGTCGTAAACGCTACTGCAAATTTATCTACCACTATTAGCGGAATTACGAATAGCGGCGCAACTAGTACTATAAGCAATAATAATTCGCAGGCACAACTTATTGTAAGTCAACAAAATGGAACTACTAATGGCATTGTTTCTAGTAACTCTGGAAATCAAGTAAGCAACAACATTGTAAACGCCATTTGCACGGCAGTTGGCACTAGTAGCTCAAATGGTATTCGAAATAGTGGCACAAATGCCATTATTACAAACAACCCAACAATAAGTGTAAATGCAATATCATCTGGAACTAGTTCTTCCTCTGTCGGAATTTCTTCAACCGTAAACAGTACTATTTCTAACAATAGTATGATAGTAAATTCTCAAGCATCAAATCTGTCGAGCGTTTCTGGTATTGTTTCTAATGGAACAATAACAAGCAATACTATTTTAATAAGTTGTATGGCACAGCAAGGTATCGATCCATCGGCAGGAATTCAAACAACTGCAACCAGTACAATATCTAATAATTTTATTACAACTAATCTAATTACTGCAGCAGGTAATGCTGTTGGAGGTGGAATAACTAATAATGGCATTGCCTCCGTAATTTCTAATAACACTTTAGATGTAAGTATTGTTTCCAATGGTAATCAAGCTACACTTGTATGGTTTTCGTATATTTATGGTATAAGAAATGCAAGCACCGATTGCTTTATAATGAATAATACGATTTCTCGAGTTTATGCTTCGATGGGACGAGGAACAACCTTGTTTGAAGCCTCTGGAATACTTTTAGAGACATCAGTTAACACTATGGTATCGGGTAATATTATTAGTAATATTTCTTCTAATGGAACCGCGAACAACCGCACTTATTTAAGTGGAATTTACGCATTAACTGGATCTCTAAATAACACTATAAAAAACAATAGAATTTTTAATGTTTCTCTAAACAACAATGTTACAGGTACTAATCCAGGTCCAGGTTTTTCAACTGGATTACCCGTTCCTGCAAACTGTCAAGGTATTTGGATAAGGTTATCATTTAACGCCACACTAAACAACTACAAAATTTTTAATAATCATATTTCAAAACTTTACAACCCTAGCTCTTCTAATTTGGGTGGAATCTTTGGATTAACTTTATCATCTAGACGCGTCAATTACCTTGTTTACAATAATACTATTGTATTGGGTGATAATACAAATCAAGTTACAAGTAATATAACTGGTGATTTTGGTGCAGCAGCAGTAGGTTTTATTAACAGGATTCAAGACGGACTAACCGATTTAAGAAATAACATTCTTTATGTAAATGTGCTTCCGAAAGGAAATGGATATGTATCGGCACTGGCTGCAATAAAAGGCCATGATTTAGATTTAACATCTTTACTCACAAATCCAGGGCAGACTGGTATTCGACCACCAAATTACAATACTGCTTCAAACAATAATTTGTTTTATGCACCATCTGTTCATAACAGACGCTCATATTTTTATTGTGAAGGAGATGGATTTGGTTCTGAGTTCAACCGATTTAACATAAACCATAATACTACAGCTATTGACGACCCAAATATTAATGTAGTGGCTTATCCCGGATGTGTTAGTAAATACAAAACTTTAATGAATGGTGGCTCGAACAATTTTGGAACCGATTCAAATAGTTTTTATGATAATGTAACACTTACAGAAGGAACAGGAGTTGATGAAGGATATTGGACTCCATCGGGCGAAACTTATGCTGAAATGGGTGCGCAAGTTTTAACAGTAGAATATGATTTAGACAGCAAAAACGTGAGTCGCGGAAGCAATCCAGACATGGGTGCAGTACAGTTTTCTGGCGAAATAGACACTAATCCAGTTATAACTTATGGTCCAATAGTACTTACTGGAACATGTGGCGCAGTTCCTTCGACAATAAATTTAAATAATGTCAGAATTGTAGACACCGCTGGAGTTCCAACAAGTGGTACATTAATGCCAAGATTATATTACAAAATCAATTCTGGAGCATACATTAGCGTCACAGGAACGTTAACTTCTGGCAATGGCAATGATGGCTTTTGGAACTTTACTATGACAGGAATCACAGCAGGTACTTTAAGTTATTTTGTTATAGCACAAGATAGACTTACAAAGATTATTTCTAATCCTGATCTGGGACTAGTAGCCTGCAGTGTTAATAATGTTAGCACGCCGCCAACCAGCCCTAATTCAATTGTAATTGGTGGCAGTGCAGCAGTTTATTCTCTTGGCAGCTGGTCAGAGCCTCCTTCTATTAGCAAAGCTGTAATTTTTGAGGATAACTATAGCTCTGTTTCAAACATTGAGGCTTGTTCTGTGTTGGTTCGGTCCGGAAACACAGTTGTTTTTAATAATACTCATACTCTTTTAGTCCAAAATGAAGTTGTTGTTGAACCTGGTGCTAACTTAAATTTTGAAAATAATTCTAGCTTAGTACAAATCGAGAATGCTATTAATTTGGGTGATATAAATTATAAAAGAATAGCAAACGTTAAGAAATTTGATTATGTTTATTGGAGTTCACCTGTAGCCTCTTTTAACCTTGATAATTTAAATATTTTAGAACCAACTGGTCCGAAATATAAATGGGAACCAATTGCTACAAATCCAAATGGCGGAATTGGCAATTGGGCTGATGCACAAAGTAATATTATGGAAAACGCTCGTGGATATATTGTTAGAAGTCCATTGAGTTACAGCACAAATACAACTGCGCCTTTTACATCTACTTTTACTGGTATACCAAATAATGGATTCATTTCTCAAACCTTATCAAGAGGCCCAATTACTGTTTCAACTTTAGGAAGTTATACGAGTTTAAATGGTGTTGCCTTCACACCATTTGATGATAATTGGAATTTGATTGGCAACCCTTATCCATCGGCAATAAGTGCGAATCAGTTACTTTTCGAAAACAGAGAATCTAATGGTGGCATGATGGCAGGATTTATAAATATTTGGCGCCATGGTATTGATATACAAACTGGTATAAACAATCCTTTTTATGGATCTTACATTTATAATTATGATCCTAACGATTATCTGACTTATAATATTTTGGGCGCTTCATGTTGTCCTGCTGTTGGTGATTATAAAATTGGCGCTGGTCAAGGATTTTTTGTTCAAATGATTGAAGGTGCACCAGCTACTGGAGTAGTAAACTTTACTAATACGATGCGAAGAGATCAAAGTGGCCTTGTGTATGACAATTCAATATTTTTCCGAAATATTTCTACCGAATCAAGTTTACCTATTTTTGAACGACACCGAATTTGGTTAGACTTAGTGGCTCAAAATAATAAATCGCAAAGAATACTTCTTGGATATATTAGCGGCGCTTCTAATGATTTTGATTCGTTTTATGATGTACCTGCACCAAACAAAAATGATTTAGACCTGTATAGTTTAATAGGAAACCAGCACTTAAAAATTGAGTCAAGAGCACTACCCTTTTCAAACATAGATGAAATTTCACTTGGTTATTTTGCACCTACAGACGGAAACTATAACATCGCTATTGGAAGTATTGATGGCCTATTTGAAAATGAAAATATTTATATTAAAGATTTACAGTTAAATAGCTATCATGACTTAAAAGCGTCTCCTTATCAATTTCAATCAACATCAGGAAGTCATAATAATCGATTTGTATTGGTTTTTCAAAATCCATCCTTAGGAAGTACCGAATTTGAAACTAACTTTACTATCGATGTTTATAATGATAATAAAAGCATCGGAATTAAATCAAGTTCATCTGCATTAAGTGAAATAAAAATTTACGTGGTCGACAACTTTATGTAAAATCTAATATTAACAACAAAGAAATTACAATAACTAACGTTACTCAATGTGAACAAATGCTGCTTTTAGAAATAAAAACAGAAAATGGGATTAAGACCATTAAAAAAATAATTAATTAATACAAACACTAATACAATCATGAAAAAAATAATTTTATTAATAGGCATTTTACTCGGTTTAAACTCTCATGGTCAAGTAAGTATTGGTGCTGCGCTACCGAACACATCAGCCAACTTAGATGTAACCGCAGATGACATTAATGGAAATAAACGTGGCTTGCTAATTCCAAGATTAGCTTTATTAAACACAACTGATGCTTCTACTATTAATACTGGAAATGTAAACAGCTTACTAGTTTTTAATACTGCTACCCAAGCTGATGTTACACCTGGTTTTTATTATTGGTATATAAATAAATGGGAAAGAGTAGCAGCAGCATCAGATATTACTGAAACAACTACTTCGCTTTCTTTTAATGCATTGAACGATATTTTAACATTCAACAATGAAAATGGCACTAACCCAACCATAAATTTAAGTTCTTTAAAAATTGAACCTTGGCGCGTTGAATTGACAAATGATCAAGCAACTTTAAACAACCAAAACATTTATCAACTTGGTAATATTGGTATTGGAACAAATGATATTATTGATGGTGCTGCTATAGATATTAGAGGTGCCGTTAGAGGCGGTACAGGAAATACTGGAGTTGTAGGATTAAATTCTGCTGCATTTGGAACTAACAATGTAGTTTCGGGAAACAATTCTTCGGCTACAGGAAGTGGAAATAACATAACCGGAAGCACTTCTGGCGCGATAGGCAATAACAATATTGTGAGCAACAATAATGCTATGGCAATTGGATTAAATAATGTTGTCAATGCAGAAAAAAGTTTTGTCGTTGGTGAGGGCAATGTGGTTTCAGGAATATTTGCCTCTGCAATGGGTCGAGAAAATATCGCAAACGGAGAAAATGCCGTTGCGCACGGCGTAAATAATCAAACGCTAGCAGATTATTCCTATACACTTGGTGTAGGAAATATTAGTGGCGCGATGGGAAGTATGGTGTTTGGAAGATATAATGTCTTAACAGGCGGAAATCCAACTGACTTTAATGTGCCAAACGACCCTTATTTTCAATTGGCAAATGGCACAAGTCCAGCAACAAGATCAAATATCATAACCGTTCTAAAAAGTGGTAGAACAGGATTTGGAAACATGAATGCACCACAAGCAACGATTCATATATTACGAACTTCAACCGATGTTACTCCTGCAATTATCGAAGGTTGTCAGGTTCACAATGATAACACAGCAGCAGCAGCAGCAGGATTGCCAGTAGGCGCTTTATATAGAACGGCTACTGGAGTATTAATGGTACGATTTTAATTAACATGAAAACTATTAAAATACAAGGACATCTTATTGGACTATTTATTTCATTATCCATATGTAGTTTTGGGCAAACTAAAACGATCAATCAAGGTGTAATGACAATAATTGGAACAGCCGGATCTGTATCTGCAATTGAAAATTTAAATTCAGGCGTTTTAACAAATGATGGTGATTTACATGTTTATAATCACTATACAAATAACGGAATTGTAACTTTTACAAATGGCTTAACCACTGGACTAACAAGAATGAGAGGTTTATTTGGATTTCAAAATATAGCTGGAACCAACCAAATGAGATGGTACAATTGTGAATTTGATAATAGTTTAACACAACCGGCTTTTCACTTATCAAATCAAATTAGTATTAGCGGGAATGCTAATTTTTTAAATGGCATTGTTGATGACGACAACTTTGGTGGACTAGCCATTTTTGAAAACTTGGCAACCCATATTAATGTAGATAACAACAGTCATGTTGACGGATTTGTTAGAAAAATTGGTAATCAAGAATTTATATTCCCTATTGGAGACAGTAATTTCTTTAGATATGCTGCAATCTCTGAACCAAACACAAATACTGATATATTTTCTGGAAAATACTTCTTTGAAAACTCAAATGCATTTTTCCCACATGCTAATAAACAAGAAAATATATCAATAATAGATGATGCAGAATACTGGCAAATAGACAAAACATCCTCTAGCAGTGATGTTTTTATTACGCTAACTTGGAATCCAGTTACTACACCAAATGCAATATTTGCTTCACCTATTGATGATATTCATATAGTTAGATGGGACGTTTCAGAAAACAAATGGATTGACGAAGGTGGAATAGCAGATGCTTTAACTAATGAAGTAACAACAGTAATAAATCCGCAAACTGAATATGGAATATTTACCTTAGCAAGAGTTAAAAATATATTGCCTTGTAATGGAAATGCAGTCATTGTTCACAATTATATTTCTCCAAATAACGACACTATAAATGACGTCCTAAAAATTACTGGGATTGAAAATTGTCCAAACAATAACATTTGCATTTACAATCGTTGGGGTGTTAAAGTATATGAAACACATTCATACGATACAAATGGCAATACATTTAATGGATATTCACAAGGTAGAACTACCGTTAATAGTAATGAAAAACTACCTTTTGGAACTTACTTCTATATCATTGAAATACTAAATGAATCTACCGGAGATACAAATAAGTTAAGTGGTTATATTTTTATAAACTAAGTAAAATATTCTAAACCATTTACATGCTCTTTTAATTGTAAAATATTAACTTCTAAAGTAGTTACAAAAGTATTCGGACATACTTTATATCAAGCAAAGAAAACACAGCAAGACATTATATTAAAATGAGACAATTTAAAAAGTTGTCTCTTTTTGTTTAATTAAATTTAAAAATTTAAAACGCATCTCTTATTTAAAAAAAACAATCCTAATAGAAAAACAAGCAAGATCAATTCAATCTATTGGGTACAAAAATAGACAGTATACAGTCATAACAACCCTCGAAAATATCAAAATAATTCTCGCAATAAAACTTAAAAAAAAGTAAAATCGTTTAAAACTTAAACTATTGCATGAATAAGATTTATATGAAAACTACATAAACAATCTTAAACAAAAAAAGGAGACAATAAATGTCTCCTTTTTAATTACTTATTTACCATTACAATTTAGTAATAATAAATTCAGATCTTCTGTTGGCTTGGTGTTGCTCTTCTGTACAACTTGATTGGTTTGTTGGTTCACATCCACAATCGTTTACTAGTTGCGACTCACCATATCCTTTTCCTGTTAGTCTTGATTTGGCGATGCCTTTTTCTACTAACCAAGCTATAGTTGATTTA
>JAAFHW010000044.1 GCA_013298525.1 Flavobacteriia bacterium | reverse complement strand
GACCTATAATTCTAAATTATCTATTCGAGATGAAATATTCAGTAAAACCAATATTAAACTTGATACTACAAAGTTTATAGTTTTAGAAGATTCAGTAAAAAATACCGAAGAAGCTTTTGATAGCGATTATACATGGTTTGTAAAAATAAAATTTGACAATAATTATTTTGAAACCACAAAAAAAAAGATACGATTATCAACGAAGTATAATTTTGTTACTTCAGAGGTTGACGAAAATTGGAAAAAAATGGATACTTCTAAAATAAAAGGAATTTGGTATTTGGACTCAACATCTTATAAATATATTGAGAACCCAAAAAATTATAAATCTGAGTCTGTTCAAATTTCAATAGACACTTTGACAAAAAGACTTGAATTTACATTAATTCATTTATAATTTGCTGAAATTGAAGCAGCAAAAACACTAAGAACTAGCTCCAAAAAGTGTTCAATTATGCCGTGATGCTCGGAGAAGTTTTCTAACTTTATATCAATTTTGTTAAATTTGTTATAGAAAATAGTAAAACACCCCAACAATAAACATATCAAGATGATGAAATATATTTTTACAATAACACTTTTCCTTATCACAAATTTGACGTTTGGACAATCAAACTCAGAAAAAGAGACTTTAAATTCAAACCCAAATTACGATAAGACACTATCCGAAAAATTAGGCGGTGATGATTATGGAATGAAAAGCTACTTCTTGGTCATTCTGAAAACTGGAACAAATACTACAACAGACAAAGAACTTATTGCAGAAAGTTTTAGAGGTCACATGAACAACATTAACCGCTTGGTCGAAGAAGGCAAATTAATTGTTGCAGGACCTTTGGGAAAGAATGATAATAAATACAGAGGTATTTTCATTTTGAATAATTTAAAAACCATAGAAGAAGCAAAAGAATTATTACAAACAGACCTAGCCATTAAAAATGGAATTTTAGACTACGAGATATTTACATGGTATGGTTCGGCTGCACTTCCTGAGTACTTACCGCTATCAGATAAAATTTGGAAGATAAAACCTTAAAATTTATACAAAACAACATAAATAAAGATTGAAAACCTGCATAAGAACATAGATAAAATAGTGTAACAATTAATTGTCATTATGGTGTAGTTTTTTTCATTTGATAAATAAATATTTAGTATAATTGTAAGAAAATTTACCTCAATCAAATTTTAATACTTACCATAAAAGCAGCATTAATGAATATTGAAATCTCGAATAATTTTAAAAAAATGACAACAAAAGCAATTGTATCAATTGTTTTATTTTTAATTGTTTACATTTTACTTCTATTACTTGCAATTGTACTTACTATAGCTAGTGTCATTGGAGGATTTTATATCATTACATCTCATTTTCATTTTATAACATTGGGTTTAGGTATTGGTTTGGCTAGTTTAGGTTTCTTTATACTAGCTTTCTTATTCAAATTTATTTTCAAAAAACATAAAACTGACCTAAGCCATCTAACAGAAATTACCAAAGAAAATGAGCCAAAATTATTTAATCTTATTAACGAAATTGTAAAAGAAGTTGATACAGATTTCCCAAAGAAAATATACCTTTCATCAGATGTAAATGCCAGTGTATTTTATGATTCAAGTTTTTGGAGTATGTTTTTTCCAATAAAGAAAAATTTACAAATTGGATTGGGACTTGTAAACACAACAACAGAACAAGAATTCAAAGCAATTCTAGCTCACGAATTTGGGCATTTTTCACAAAAAAGCATGAAGGTTGGAAGTTATGTTTACAATGTAAATCAAGTGATTTTTAACATGCTATATGATAATGAATCTTTTCGTACAATGATTCAAAATTGGGCAAACATCAGCGGATACTTTTCAATTTTTGTAGTAATTGCTGTAAAAATAATTGAAGGTATTCAATGGATTTTGAAAAAAATGTATGAATATATCAATATCAATTATTTAGCTCTTTCAAGAGAAATGGAGTTTCATGCTGACGAAGTTGCAGCAAATGTGGCTGGTTCGTTACCTCTTAAAGAATCATTACTAAGAATGGACTTATCCAATCACTCTTACAATTCTGTATTAAATTTTTATGAAAACAAACTAGCTGAAAACATCAAAAGTAATAATATTTACAAGGAACAAAGTTTTGTTTTAAACTATTTAGCAAAAGAAAATAATATAGTCATTAAAAACAATTTACCAATAGTAACTCCAATAGACATTAGTCGCTTCAATAAGTCTAAATTAATTATTAAAGATCAATGGGCTTCTCACCCAAGTACAGAAGATAGAGTTTTAAATCTTGACAGATTAAATATTATTAAAGAAACAACTAATCAAGAGTTAGCAATCTCATTATTTACATCTCCAAATGAAATTCAGAAAAAAATAACTAACAAATTATTTTCAATAGTAGAAAACTCAAACAATTTAACCTCAATAAACACTGACAACTTTATAATTGACTATTGTAGAGAGTATGAAAAAAATGGCTTTAATAAAAAATATAATGGCTTTTATGACAATAAAAATCCTAATCATTTTGATGTAAACACAGTTGAAAATTCAAATAAAACTGAAACTATAGAGCACCTTTTTAATAAAGAAAATATAGATGTAATATATGATTATATAGCATTAGAAAACGATAAAAATGTTATAAAAAAAATAGAAGACAAAGTAATATCAGTAAAAACATTTGATTATGACGGACAAAAATATAATACAAAAGAAACAAGATCGTTACTAAGTAAAATTGAAAATGAAATAGAAGATTTAAAAAATAAAATAACTCAAATTGATATTACAATTTACGCTTTCTTCTATGACCTAGCAAAAAAGAAAGGTGAAGAAAGTAAATTAAAATCGGCATATACAACATTCTTTAATTACGATAAAGAATACAATAAGAAGTCAGAATTGTACTCAAATATTATAAATGCAGCAGTTTTCATTCATAATGTTACACCTATTGAACAAATAAAATCACATTTAAGTAAGCTGAAAGAAATTGAAGTTGATTTGAAAAAAGAAATTAAAAACATTCTAGAAAGTGAAATCTGCAAACCAGAAATTTCAGAAGCAATAAAAGAAAACTTCGATTTATATTTAAAAGAAAATTTGGTTTATTTCAATCATGATAAATACATCGAATCGAAATTAGAAATCCTTTTTAAATCAATAAACAATTATGCGTATTTAATTTCAAGAGAGTATTTCTTGACTAAAAAAGAGTTATTAGATTATCAAATAAGTTTATTATCTAAATAAATTATTACTGTAAAATTGTAATAAGATCAACAAATAAATAAAACTACATCATTCATGGTGTAGTTTTATATTTATACTTAATTCAATAATTTTAATATATTTGTTAGGATTGTAATTAAAATAACAATCAATACCTTTTTTAAACCTCACTCGTGTAAAAAATAAATGTCAAAAACCAACTGTCTCAATTGCGGAAAAGTACTTACCGATAAATTTTGTTCTGGTTGCGGACAAAAAGCCGATACACATCGTATTACTTTTAAAAATTTTATTTTTCACGATGTACTACACGGCACGTTTCATCTTGACAAAGGAATTTTATTCACAGCAAAACAAGCTTTAACGCGTCCAGGACAAGCAGCACTTGATTACATTTCAGGAAAAAGAAAGCCATTTTACAATGTGTTTTACTTGATTTTGATTACTATTGGTTTAATCATTTTTTTACATCATTATTACGATGTACTTCAAATGGGTAAAGGAATAATTATTGAGCCTGAAAAATATCCGAATGAAGCCAGTCGAAAAATTGACCAAATATTTGCGGAAAAAAGCAAAATTTTAATTCTACTTTTTGTTCCATTTACGGCAATAAACAGCTTTATTTTATTTAGAAGAAAAAAGTTAAATTTGAGCGAACACGCAATACTAGCAGGAATGATATTATTAGGAATGTTATTATTGTCATTGATTGGCAACTTACTTTTTTATCTAAGATTAATTATAGACAGCAATACTCTTGGTGTGATAATTAATTATCTTACCATTTCATTAATCTTTTTCCTTATGGGTTATGGTTATTACAATGCTTTTAGGAATGAATATTCTAAATGGGGAATGACTTATAGAATCCTATTGTTTTTTGTTATGCTCAGCATAGAAATATGTATTTTGATTTTTATATTAATAGGAATTGTAACCAATTGGAAAATGGGAACCGTTAGAATATCGCCTTTTTAGTTACTTACTATTAGAATTAATGCTTCAGAAATACAAAAAAACTACGACTCAAGTCTTTAGAATTATTAATTAAAAAAACTTTGAAAAAATATTAAGTATGAAAAAAATGTTTCTTCCTCTTTTAGTATTTCTTGCAACCTTCGCAACATTCGGACAAACAAAAATAGATGAGATAATAACAATAAACTTTCCTTGTAAAACAGAAAAAAAAGAGTCTAATATAAATAATATAAATATTCTTACTTACTCTGGAACTGACCAAGAAGACATTTACACATTACAAAGAATTATTATTGATTCCATTAAAAATGACTACAACAATTTACCATCTGATTTAGAAAGCTTGAAAAAATTCTATAGTGGCGTTAATAAAGGTTTCACCAAAGGAATGACTAAAGCCGGTTATAAATTAAAAGAATCAAAAGATTTTCAAATAGACAATTATAATGGACTTCAAACTAATTATATTTCTAATGAAAGTAAATTAAAAGTTATCGAATGTAGATTTATTCTTCTAGATGAATATTTGTATTCAATCATGTATGTCAATGCAACAGAATTTAGTGAACTAAAAAAGAACAATTTTCTAAATTCTATTACTATCAATAAAGCAAAAAAACCTTCACAATATATTGGAAATTCAACAGAATATAATTTAGGTTACGTCTTCGGACAATTTACCGTTTACGCAGTATTTGTTTTAGGTATAGCTTTTTTAATAAAATACTTAAGAAAGAAAAAAACAAGTACCATTTAGTTGTATTGCTCAAACTAAAGAACATCATTTCTTACACCAAAAAATCAGAAATCAAACTTTGTTTAAACATATACCTTTAAATATTAAAAAATGAGAAAATTGAGTTATACAACAATCGCCTTTATCTTGGTTTTCTTTTGTTCTTGTAGTTCAAATAAAGAACTAAAATTTTCATCCAATTTGAGTAATAAACTATATAAAAGCTCACTAAATATCATAAAATTTGAAACTAATAACAAAAAGTTTGACGTTTCAATTACTAATGGTCAAATTTCTAAAATTGATGATAAAACTTATTCCATTTTAATTGATACTTCTATCACAACTACATTAATACTAAAATTTGGAAAAAAAGTTCAGAAAAAAGAATTCAGGGTTTATGATATGCCTAAACCTGAACTAAAATTTTGGACTAAAGGAAATGGAAATCCAAACGATATGACTTTGAAAGAATTCAAGACTTTATCAGGTATTGCTGCTATGTTATCTAATTTCACTAACGATTGCATTTTCAAAATTATAAATATTGAAATCGAAATAATAGAAAATAATGGCAATGAAAAAAAATTAGAATTTAAAAATCCAACCAATACCGATTTTTATCGAATGGCACAACAATCTAAAAAAGGAGATGTTTATTTGTTTAAAAATATACAAATTGAGATTCAGGATACTAAAAGAATTATTGAAGGTAAAGAATTGACAATGTTTTTAAAATAACATTTATACCAAAAAATCAGAAATCAAGCGCTGTTTAAAACGGTCTAAAGTTTTTAAATCAACATCTATTTCATCATTAGAAATATCGAAAGGATCGTCTAATCCTACTATAAGTAAATACAAATAACAAAACAAAAAAGTAATAGAAAAAGTCACAAAATAGTCAGCAGCTGTAGTTTTGAATTTGGTGATTAACAACAAAGCCATTACAATAAACAAAATGCTTTGCAACAAAGTATAAGCAGGTTTAATAAAATTGTTTCTTGAAATGGAATACGCACGTGTCAATTGTTTGCGCATAGCATTAGTATTTTCTTGAATACCTTTTATAGCTTCTTTATCAACACCACGTTCGGCAAAATAATAAGCAATTTCGTTAGAATGTCTAATCAAAGGAAAAATAACATTGGAATCTTTCGCTTTAGAATAAATCCAAGAAATAATTCCGTCAGTTACAAAAATTAATTCCTCACGAAGAAAAGTGCTATTCAACTCCTCTTTACACAAATCGGAAGTTCCTGTTCGTGGAGCTTTGAAAGCCAAATAAATCCAATCTTTAATAGCTTCAAGATTTGCAGCAACTTCACCAGGAATCTTTTCACTTTCCTTAAAATCCGACATCGTAGCGGCAAGTAATAATCCAAAAACAAAAAAAGCACCTGTAAATATGATGGTAATATCGGATAGTTCAATCAAATCGTGAAAATCTTGTCCGTAAATAGACAAGTTTTTAAAAACAAAGTTCTTAATTATTAGTATAACAATACCAGCAATAATCGATTTTATAACAATAGCTCTTTTTGTAAAGAAACGCATAATGACTTTTTTTTTTACAAACATAATAAAAAGTTACTTTAGAATTTTCTGCAACACAGATTAGAAAAGTTTTAATAATTTCTCTAATCAGTATTCCTAAATAAAACTTCATATAGCTCACTTCGTACCTCGTATTTCGTACTTCAAACTTAAAAAAATACTATGCGTGCATAAAATTTAACATAAATACTATGCGTGCATAATAAATTTTTTATATATTTGAATCCGAAACTAAAACGATATAGTAAAATATGATGAAAGAAAAAACTATAGATTATGTGCTACGCGCGACATGGCAAGCAGTTTCACGAATGTATAACGAGGAAGCATCTAAATTTGATGGTTCCATGGCAATAGGATTTGCCTTACTAAGCATAGACAAAGAAGAAGGAACTCCTTCAACTTATATAAGCAACCGAATGGGAATGGAAGCTACATCGCTAACCAGAACCCTAAAAACATTAGAAGAAAAAGGATTAATCATAAGAAAGAAAAATCCAGATGACGGCAGAGGCGTTTTAATATACCTAACCGATTTAGGAAAACAAATGCGTGAACAATCAAAAACTACAGTGTTAAAATTCAACGAAGTAGTAAAACAAAACATCACCGAAGAAAAACTAAACCATTTTATGGAAGTAGCCGATGTGATAAATGATTTGATAACAGAGAAAAAAATATTTTAATTAAGAATATAGAACATAGAATAAAGAACATAGAGGTTGAACTAGATTGAAAAGTCTATTTTCTATTCTCTATTTTCTATTCTCTTTAAAAAGAAAAAAATGAAACGAACAATTAAAAAAGTGGCCGTAGTAGGTTCTGGAATCATGGGTTCAGGAATTGCTTGTCATTTTGCTAACATCGGTTTAGAAGTACTCCTTTTAGACATTGTGCCAAACGCACTAACTGAAATCGAGGAAAAGAAAGGACTAACTTTAGAAAGTAAAGTAGTTCGTAATCGTGTAGTAAACGACCATTTAGCAAATGCTTTAAAGAGCAACCCATCGCCTATTTACAGTCAGAAATTTGCTAGCCGAATTACAACTGGAAACACAACGGATGATATGTCCAAAATTGCAACTTGCGATTGGATTATTGAAGTTGTGGTAGAACGTTTAGACATCAAGAAATTGGTTTTTGAACAAATCGACAAATTCCGTAAACCAGGAACTTTGGTAACTTCAAATACATCAGGTATTCCAATTAACTTTATGAGTGAAGGAAGAAGCGATGATTTTCAAGCACATTTCTGTGGAACACATTTCTTCAATCCTGCACGTTATTTAAAATTATTTGAAATCATTCCAGGTCCAAAAACATCTCAAGAAGTATTGGATTTCTTATTTGAATATGGTTCAAAATTCTTGGGAAAAACTTCTGTAATTGCAAAAGACACTCCAGCTTTTATCGGAAACAGAATCGGAATCTTCGGAATCCAAAGTCTATTCCACCAAGTAAAAGAAATGGGATTAACTATTGAAGAAGTTGATAAATTAACAGGTCCAGTTATTGGTCGTCCAAAATCGGCAACTTTCAGAACGGTTGATGTAGTTGGTTTAGATACTTTAGTGCACGTAGCCAACGGAATTTATGACAATTGTCCAAATGACGAAGCACACGAATTGTTCAAACTACCTGATTTCATCAACAAAATGATGGAAAATAAATGGTTAGGAAGCAAAACTGGTCAAGGATTTTACAAAAAAGAAGGTAAAGAAATCTTATCTTTAGATTTAGATACATTAGAATATAGAGCGGCTAAAAAAGCATCGTTCGCAACCTTAGAATTAACTAAAACAATTGACAAACCAATTGATAGATTTAAAGTTTTAGTAAAAGGAAAAGACAAAGCTGGAGATTTCTATAGAAAAAATTTCTCTGCAATGTTTGCTTACTGTTCGAACAGAGTTCCTGAAATCACTGACGAATTCTACAAAATCGACGACGCTATGAAAGCTGGTTTCGGTTGGGAAAACGGACCATTCGAAATTTGGGATGCTATTGGTGCAGAAAAAGCCATTGCTATGATGGAAGCCGAAGGTTACAAACCGGCAGCTTGGGTAACAGACATGTTGATTTCAGGAAATAAATCATTTTACTCTGTTAAAAATGGTAAAACGTGTTTCTACAATATTCCATCAAAATCTCAAGAAGAAAAACCAGGACAAGATGCTTTTATCATTTTAGATAATATCAGAGAAAGTCACAAAGTTTGGGGTAACTCAGACGCATCAGTTATCGATTTAGGCGATGGAATTTTGAACTTAGAATTCCATTCCAAAATGAATACTATTGGTGGTGGCGTTTTAACCGCAATCAACAAAGCAATCGACTTAGCTGAAAAAGATTATAAAGGATTAGTGATAGGAAATCAAGGAACTAATTTCTCTGTTGGAGCAAACATCGGAATGATTTTCATGATGGCAGTCGAGCAAGAATACGACGAATTAAATATGGCTATCAAAATGTTCCAAGACACTATGATGCGAGTTCGCTACTCTTCTATTCCAGTAGTTGTTGCGCCTCACGGAATGACACTTGGTGGTGGTTGCGAAATGAGCATGCATGCAGATAAAGTTGTTGCTGCTGCTGAAACCTATATTGGA
Source organism: Flavobacteriia bacterium (assembly GCA_013298525.1). GTDB lineage: Bacteria > Bacteroidota > Bacteroidia > Flavobacteriales > Flavobacteriaceae > Flavobacterium. Next base: position 12,151 of record JAAFHW010000044.1, on the reverse strand, counting down.
TTGGTAGAATTTGGAGTTGGTGTAATTCCTGGTGGTGGTGGTTCTAAAGAAATGGCAGTTCGTGCAGCCGATTTGTTCCGCAAAAATGACGTTGAATTAAATGTTCTTCAAGAAAATTTCCTAACCATCGGAATGGCAAAAGTTGCAACTTCAGCTTATGAAGCATTCGACTTAGGAATTTTACAAAAAGGAAAAGACATCGTTGTGGTAAACAAAGACCGTCAAATTGCTGTAGCAAAACAAGTGGCTTTGCAAATGGCTGACCAAGGTTACACACAACCAGTTAAAAGAACAGATATCAAAGTGTTAGGTAAACAAGCTCTTGGAATGTTCTTAGTAGGAACAAACCAAATGGTAGCAGGAAAATACATCTCAGAACACGATTTAAAAATTGCGAATAAACTTGCTTATGTAATGGCTGGTGGAGATTTATCAGAACCAACATTAGTAAGTGAACAATATTTATTGGATATTGAAAGAGAAGCATTTTTATCACTTTGTACAGAAAGAAAAACATTGGAGCGCATCCAATTTATGTTAACAAAAGGAAAACCTTTGAGAAATTAGATAATAGATAAAAGACGGATAGATAAATGACTCGAAAAAGTCTATCATCTATTATCTCTCTGTCTATCATCCAAAAAAAATACAAAATGAAAACAGCATATATAGTATCCGGATTTCGTACAGCAGTTGGAAAAGCTCCAAAAGGAGTTTTCCGTTTCAAACGTCCTGACGAATTAGCAGCAGAAACCATCGAACACATGATGGCACAGTTTCCAGATTTTGATAAAAAACGAATTGACGACGTAATGGTTGGAAACGCAATGCCAGAAGCTGAGCAAGGTTTAAATGTAGGTCGTTTAATTTCCTTAATGGGATTAAAAGTTACAGACGTTCCTGGTGTAACAGTAAATAGATATTGCGCATCGGGATTAGAAACTATCGGAATGGCAACAGCAAAAATCCAAAGCGGAATGGCTGATTGTATCATTGCCGGTGGCGCTGAAAGCATGAGTTTTATTCCAATGGGTGGATATAAACCAACACCAGATTACGCTGTAGCAAAAGAAGGTCACGAAGATTACTATTGGGGAATGGGTTTAACGGCTGAAGCAGTTGCTAAACAATTTAACGTTTCTCGTGAAGATCAAGATGAGTTTGCTTACAATTCACATCAAAAAGCCTTAAAAGCTCAAGCCGAAGGTAAATTTGATAAACAAATTGTTCCGATTACTGTGGAGCAAACCTTTATCAATGAAAATGGTAAAAAAGAAACCAAATCGTATGTTGTAAATAAAGATGAAGGTCCAAGAGCTGACACAAATATTGCCGCTTTAGGAAAACTAAAACCTGTATTTGCAGCTGATGGTTCTGTAACTGCAGGAAACTCTTCACAAATGAGTGATGGTGCGGCTTTCGTTTTAATCATGAGCGAAGAAATGGTAAAAGAATTAGGTGTTACTCCTATTGCAAGATTAGTAAATTTTGCATCTGCAGGTGTTGAACCAAGAATTATGGGAATTGGTCCAGTAAAAGCAATTCCAAAAGCACTAAAACAAGCAGGTTTGACATTAAATGATATTGATTTGATTGAATTAAATGAAGCATTTGCATCACAAGCATTAGCAGTAACTCGTGAATTAAATTTAAATCCTGATATCATTAACGTAAACGGTGGTGCAATTTCTTTAGGCCATCCACTAGGTTGTACAGGAGCCAAATTATCAGTACAATTATTTGAAGAAATGCGATTAAGAAAATCTAAATACGGAATTGTAAGTATGTGTGTTGGAACTGGACAAGGTTCTGCGGGAATATATGAATTGTTGTAATTTAAAGAGTATAGAAAATAGAATAAAGAAAATAGACTTTGAACTTAAAGTATAATTAATCATAAAGTTATGAGACATAATTATAAAAATTTGAAAGTATGGCAATTAGGAATTGAGATTGCTAATGACATTTCTGATATTTTATTAGAGTTTCCTAAACATGAAAGATATGATTTAAGTTCACAAATGAGCCGTTGTTCTGTTTCTATTCCAAGTAATATTGCTGAAGGTTCATCTCGAACGGACAAATCGTTTAGTCATTTTGTTGATATAGCTTTAGGCTCTTCTTTTGAATTAATAACACAATTAATTGTTGCAAAACATAGAAAATATATTGATGAAGAAACCTTCATAAAATTAGAAAAGAAAATAGAAGAATTTCAAAGAATGACAATGTCATTTCAAAATGGATTAAAGAAAAGTATCTTCTCAATGATCCCGTCTATTTTCTATTCTCTATTCTCTATATTCTAAAAAATAAAATAACTATTAAAATTAAAAAACATAAAAAAATGAGCGATATAACCAGAGGAGGACAATTCCTAGTTAAAGAAACAAAGTGTGAAGACGTTTTCACACCAGAAGATTTCTCGGAAGAGCAAATCATGATGCGTGATTCTGTTAAAGAATTCGTTGATAAAGAAATTTGGCCAAACAAAGACCGCTTTGAGCATAAAGATTATGCATTTACAGAAGAAACCATGCGTAAAGCAGGTGAAATGGGCTTTTTGAGTGTTGCTGTTCCAGAAAATTATGGCGGAATGGGAATGGGATTTGTGGATACTTGTTTAGTTTGTGATTATATTTCGGGTGCAACAGGTTCGTTTTCAACAGCTTTTGGTGCACATACCGGAATTGGAACTATGCCAATTACTTTATACGGAACAGAAGAACAAAAACAAAAATACGTACCAAAATTAGCTTCTGGTGAATGGTTTGGCGCTTATTGCCTAACAGAACCAGGCGCAGGTTCCGATGCTAATTCAGGAAAAACAAAAGCTGTTCTTTCAGAAGATGGAACACATTATAAAATCACTGGACAAAAAATGTGGATTTCAAATGCAGGTTTCTGTTCGGTTTTCATTGTTTTTGCTCGAATTGAAGATGATAAAAACATAACAGGTTTCATCGTAGAAAATGATCCAAGCAATGGAATTTCAATGGGTGAAGAAGAACATAAATTAGGAATTCGTGCCTCTTCTACTCGTCAAGTTTTCTTTGCTGATAGCAAAGTTCCTGTTGGAAATATGTTAGCTGCTCGTGGTGAAGGTTTCAAAATTGCAATGAACGCTTTAAATGTTGGTCGTATCAAATTAGCAGCAGCTTGTTTAGATGCTCAACGTCGAGTAACTTCAAATGCAGTTAACTACGCTAACGAAAGAGTTCAGTTTAACACACCTATTTCCTCTTTTGGAGCTATTCGTTACAAATTGGCAGAAATGGCAACTTCTGCTTATGCTGGAGAAAGTGCTACTTATCGTGCAGCAAAAGATATTGAAAACAGAATAAAACTTCGTGAAGCTGAAGGTGCAAGTCATCAAGAAGCTGAATTAAAAGGAGTTGAAGAATTCGCTATCGAATGTTCGATTTTGAAAGTAGCCGTTTCTGAAGACGTTCAAAATTGTGCTGACGAAGGAATTCAAATTTATGGTGGAATGGGATTCTCAGAAGACACACCAATGGAAAGTGCTTGGAGAGATGCTCGTATTGCTCGTATCTATGAAGGAACGAACGAAATCAACAGAATGTTATCAGTTGGAATGTTGATCAAAAAAGCTATGAAAGGTCACGTTGATTTACTTGGACCAGCAATGAAAGTTCAAGAAGAATTAATGGGAATTCCATCATTTGACACACCAGATTATTCTGAATTATTTTCGGAAGAAAAAGAAATGGTGGGCAAATTGAAAAAAGCATTCCTAATGGTAGCAGGTGCTGCAGTTCAAAAATACGGAATGGATTTAGACGCACACCAACAACTATTAATGGCTGCTGCCGATATGCTAATTGAAATTTACATGGCGGAAAGTACTATTCTTAGAACTGAAAAATTAGTGAAATCTAAAGGTCAAGAAGCTGTTAAAGAACAAGTTGCAATGGCTGAATTATACTTATACAAAGCCGTTGATATCGTAGCTTCAAGAGGAAAAGAGAGCATCATTTCTTTTGCAGAAGGCGACGAACAACGCATGATGTTAATGGGATTAAGACGTTTTACAAAATATACCAACATGCCTAATATTGTAGGATTGAGAGAAACAATCACTGCAAAATTAGTAGCTGAAAATAGTTATTGTTTTTAATTTTTAGTTAAGTTAATTGTTAGAAGAAACCACTCGAGAAATTGAGTGGTTTTTTTTATGCCCTTTTTCAATACTAAAAAACTAACTTTTAAGTTATTATAAAATGAAAAAGTTATTTTACATACTCCTTCTAATACTACTTGCTTCTTGCAAATCAAAGCAACCTAGCACATTTGAAATTAACAAAAATGAAACAGTTGAAGTCAAATCACGTTTCGTAAAAATTAATCTTAAAGAAGTGAATAACCAAAAACTTACAAGAGCTTACAGCCTAGGCAAGCGTCTTTTAGAAACATGCAATACATCAAGATTTAAAGTTTTTTCTAAAGAAGAAGCAACTGATAAAGTGATACAAAATGCTACAGTAGAAAAAATTTCAAAAACTTGTCAAAAGATTTTAATGCGTAATGGTAAATTCATTGATATGAGTTTAATTGATATAACTCAAGATAATGAAACAGAAGATTTATTATTTAGATATAAAATCGAATACGAAAAAAAATATTTCGAACGTGAATTGTATGTAACCATAAACTTTGAAGGCAAAGTTTCAGAAATGAAAACTAAAGAACTTCCTAAAAAACCTATGTGATTTTTTTAAGACAATTTTAATCTATTCAATTTATTTTATCGCTAAATTTGAACAAACCAAAAATCTGGTTGTAAAATATACTATCATGAATAAAAAAATCATTTTACTTTCTATTGTTGCAACAGCTATAATTGTTGCTTGTAAATCAGGTAACGACACTAAAGCAAATGTTTTAAAAATAAATTTAGAACCAAAGAGTAACAGCGCAGTTTCTGGAACGGCAACTTTTACAGAGAAAAATGGTTTTGTAACTTTTGAAGCAAAAATGAGTGGTTTAAAACCTGGTGTTCATGCTATTCATATACACGAAAAGTCAGATTGCTCAGCTGCTGATGCTTCTTCTGCTGGTGGACATTGGAATCCAACTTTCAAAAAACATGGAAAATGGGCAGATATCGAACATCATAAAGGTGATATTGGAAATTTTACTGCTGATGAAAATGGTAATGGAACAATTACACTAAAAACGGATGAATGGTGCATTGGTTGTGGTGATGTATCCAAAGATATCTTAAATAAAGGGTTAATTGTTCACGCAAATCCAGATGACTTTACAACACAACCCACAGGAAATGCTGGTGGTAGAGTTGCTTGTTCAGGAATCATAAAATAATTTTTTTTTTGGATAGAAAAGACATTCATTATTTCAAAAATTCGCAAGAATGGCGTGAATGGTTACATGAAAACCATCATTCTTCTAATGGCATTTGCCTAATATTCTACAAAGTTGGAAGTTCAAATGAAAGCATGCGCTGGGAAGAAGCCGTACAAGTTGCCATTTGCTATGGTTGGATTGATTCAACTGTAAAAAAAATTGATGACGAACGACGTAAGCAAATGTTTACGCCAAGAAAAGACAAAAGTGTTTGGAGCAAACTCAATAAAATTTACATTGAAAAACTCCTTGCTGAGAACTTAATACACGAAAGTGGTTTGAGAAAAATTGAGATAGCCAAACAAAATGGTTCATGGGAATCACTAGATGCTGTTGAAAATTTGGAACTACCAAAAGACTTAGAATTCGCTTTTCAAAAAAATAAAATTGCCTTTGATAATTATCAAAACTTTAGCCCTTCTTACAGAAAAAGCTATTTGTATTGGTTAAATCAAGCCAAACGTGAAGAAACACGTAACATTAGAATTACAGAAATTATTCGTCTTTGTGAAGGAAATATAAAATCAAGACAATAAAATCTTAACATTTATAGTCTTGAACTTTCTTAAAAATACCTAGCTTTGTAACTCTAAATAAAGCTATGATAAACCCATCTGCACACGGTTGGATTGATAAGTATTTTGTGGAACAAAAATCATTGTTCGACACTACTATTGATGGATTATCATTTTACAAAAACATTAGAACTACTGGATTTATTTATGGTCATATCATTGCAATAAATTCCAATCCAAAAATAGAAATATCACAATGGAAATCGGATGAAATTTCTAAAGTTGCTTTATTGACAACACTTCTTGATGTTTATACCTTTACTTTTCAAAAAGAAGACATAGAAGATTTTATTAAAAAAACAGTTGCCTTTTACAAGGAAATGACACCGAAAGGTTTTGTGCTTTTTGATAAAATAATGACTTCTAGTTCGAGTTCAAAATTGGAAACTTTGATAAACGAACGCGTTCAAACAAACAAAGATATTATCAGTAAAAATTTCTCTCATATTGTAACAAATGCACTATTGTTTGTAGATGTTTTAGCATTTCACCAATATCTACAAAAAGGAGAAATTCCGGAAAAATACTTGAAACGCATGGAAGAAACGATTATGAGTATTGTTTCTTTAGCATTAAAGGTTAAGACTATTAAGTCGCAACACGATGATTTATTGATAAAATTATTTGAAGCATCGGTACGGTATACCAAATTTTCAAAAGTAAGTATTCAGAATTTAGAGGAATTACCATTGGATTACTTTACAAATGATTTAGAAAAATTCTACCTATTAGATTTAGCAGGAATCACACTTTGGAATGATGGAAAAATAGAAAATGACGAAGTATACTTTATCCATAAATTGGCAGAAGCTATGTCAATTTCTAGTGAATTTGTAAATGAAAGTATTATTGCAACCAATGAATTTATAACGTTGCACAAAAAAGAAATTCAGTATTTTAATTATTCCAATCCGGTAAAGCATTTTTATGATCAAACCTCAACTGGAGTTCAAGTTTTGATTAAAAGAAATCAAAAACGATTAACAAAAGAAATCTCTGAGAGCAAAGAATTAATGAAACTTCTTGCCAAATCAACCCAAAAAGATTTGAGTACAGAAGAAAAAAAGAAAGTAAAAAAACAATTACTCGACATTTGCAAAAGCATTCCGTCTTTAACTATTTTTTTGCTTCCTGGTGGCGGATTATTATTACCTATTTTGATAAAATTTATTCCACAATTATTGCCTTCGGCTTTTAATGAAAATTTAGAAGACTAATAATTATTTATCCATGCAAAATGTTTGTTTTTAATTTCTTCATTATTTTTGGTTACAAAATCTAAATAAGCTTTTGCCACTGGACTCAACTTTTTGCCTTTCAACCAAATCAATCTCCAACTTGATACTAAAGGAAGTTTATTTATCGGAATAATTTTAATGTCACCTTTTTCCAATTCATTTTTTAATCCAATAAGCGGCATGATTGAAAGTCCCAAACCAGCAATAACGGACTGTTTGACTGCTTCGTTAGATGTTAATTGTATTTTCATATTGGGAACAATTCCTGTTTTATCTAGAAAAGTTTCCATTGAAAGTCTTGTTGCCGAGCCCAATTCTCTATAAATGAGCGGCTGATTTGAAACATAATTTAATAAACTTGAACCTTGATTTATTTCGGTAAACCTATTCCCTACCAAAAACAATTTATTATCCATTAGTGGCATTGATTCAACAGTTATATCATTGGGAAGTATTGACACTAATGCAAAATCTATTTCATTATTTTTTAATGATTTTACAACTTTACTTTTATTGGTAACATCCATTTCGAGTTCTACCTCAACATTATTCTTCATAAATTCTGACAAATAGTAAGGCATAACGTATTTTCCTGTTGAAACAACAGATAACTTTAACCTTCCTGATAATTGTCCTTTGAAAGCTTGAGTTTTATAATTTATAGCATAAACTTCATTAATTATATTTTCTGCTGCTAAAGCAATCTCTTTACCAAAATCAGTTACATATAATTTTCTCCCTATAACTTCTGTTAGAGGAATTTCAAATTGATCTTGAAAATTTCTTAATTGAATTGAAACTGCAGGTTGCGTAAGATGCAACTCCTCTGCTGCTTTGGTTATGCTTTTAGTTTGAGTTATTTTCAAAAAAACTTGAAGCTGATGTAGTGTATAATTCATAAAAATATTTTATATATATCATTACAAATATAAATAAAAATATATGATTTATTATTATGAGTTTTGCACTATCAATTTTTAACTTAACAAAGTATGAATAGAAATAATATAGAAATAATAGAAGAAAATTTAGACAATCTAAAATTAGACAAGGACAATAAAACCTTGACAAAAAGCATAATTTATTCAAAAACAAGTCACAATCTACTAATGCTATTTTCAATGATCATCATACTGACAGGGTTTTACCAATCGACAATTAGTGAAACTTTTACGAATGAAATAATTATTGGCATAGGAATTCTAACAAGCGGATACGGATTTATGAAACTATCAAACAAATAAAAATGGAAAACAATCAAGAATTTAAACTTATCGACGGAACATTTTCTGTAGAAGATGCCGACAGAGTACTAACTACATTAATAAACTACAAAATCGATTATCATAACAGAGAAGATTTTAGTAATCATATTCGCTTTAATAAAGACATTGAACATTCTAAAAAACGCATTCAAGAACTTACAGAAACCAAAGAACAAATTAAAAATCTTATTCAAAATTCAAAATCTGAAGATTTAAAATTTGTGATAAAAAGCAATATTTCAATTGAGTTAGAAAAATAAAATGTTTGAAGAAAGAAAGCTTCTTATTGCAACAAAACATCAGAAGGAATTAGTAATTGCACCATTGTTCTGGGAAGAATTTAGAAATTACTACTTCACTTCTGATGCCTTTGACACCGATTCGCTTGGCACTTTTTCTGGTGAAATAGACCGAAAAGAAGATGCGCTATCAACATTAAGAGAAAAATGTATCATAGCAAATAAAGCCACCAACTGTGATTTGGTTGTTGCAAGCGAAGGTTCTTTTGGAGCACATCCAACACTATTTTTTGCACAAGCAAATGAAGAGTTGATGATGCTTAAAGATTTTAAAAATGATATTGAAATTGTCGCAAGAGAAATTAGTTTGGAAACCAATTTCAATGGGAAATTAATAACTAATAAAGCCGATTTATTAGAATTTGCTGAAAAAGTAAATTTTCCAAGTCATGCGATAATTCTAAAACCTGAAGAAAAAAATTATTCAAAAATCATTAAAGGAATAACTGATAAAGATGTTTTACTAAAAAGCTATAATGAACTAAAACAAGAATTCAACAGTGTTTACGCTGAAACAGATATGAGAGCCATGTTCAATCCAACTCGAATGAAAATAATTGAAAAAGTGACTCATAAATTAATTGAAAAAATTAAAAGTTTATGTCCAAAATGCTCCTTACCAGGTTTTGATATTGTAAAAGCTATTCCGGGTTTACCTTGCGAAAATTGTTTATTACCTACTCGATCTACATTAAGTTATTTATACAAATGTAAAAAATGTTGCTATGAAAAAGAATTACATTATCCGAGAGGTATAAAATTTGAAGACCCAACTTATTGTGACAACTGCAATCCTTAAAAATAATTATGATACAAATATCCACAGACATATTAAAAGCCAAAGAAATTCTCGAAAATGAAAATTTAGTTGCCATACCTACTGAAACCGTTTATGGCTTGGCAGGAAATATTTACAGTGAAAAAGCAATAAACTTAATATTTAAAACAAAAAATAGACCTTCTAATAATCCACTAATCGTTCATATACATTCTAAAGAATTATTAGAAAATATCGCTCAAGAAATTCCTGAAAAAGCTAAAAAATTAGCTGAAGCATTTTGGCCAGGTTCGCTAACTCTAGTTTTAAAGAAAAAGGAAACGATACCCTATAGCATTACAGCTGGAAAAGAAACCGTCGCTGTGAGAGTTCCCAATCATCCTTTGACTTTAGAATTGTTAAAACAACTTGATTTTCCCTTAGCTGCTCCGAGTGCAAATCCGTTTGGCTCCATAAGTCCAACCACTTCTCAACATGTTGCCGATTATTTTACGGATACTTTAGAAATGGTTCTTGATGGAGGTAATTGTAAAAATGGGATAGAATCAACGATTGTTGGTTTTGAAAATGAAAAAGCAATTCTTTACCGTTTAGGATCAATTTCTGTTGAAGATATAGAATCTATAATTGGACCTATTCAAATTGTCAATAAAAATGATAGTTCGCCAAATGCTCCTGGAATGCTTTCAAGACATTACGCACCAAAAACCAAAACGGTAGTATCAAAAAATATTGAATATGAAATAAAAAACAATCCAACATCTAAAATTGGAGTTTTATTATTTCAAGATTTAAAAATAAATGATGAAAATATTGAAAAAGAAATACTTTCAATTAATGGTAGTTTAAAAGAAGCCACTGCCAACCTATATGCTTCAATGCATCGATTAGACAAAAAAGGTTTAGACCTTATTATAGCCGAGAAGTTTCCTGAAAACGATTTAGGAAAATCAATAAACGATCGTTTAGAACGAGCGACAAAAAAATAAATTCAATGAACTTAAATTTACTCTTAGATAATTTAACCAATCCAGCATTACTATTTTTTTTACTTGGAATAATTGCAGTAAAACTAAAAAGTGACTTGGAAATACCTCCAAATTCCTCCAAATTTATTTCACTTTATTTATTGTTTTCAATTGGATTTAAAGGCGGACAAGAATTGGCTCACAGCCACTTTAATCTAGAAATAGTTTGGTCTGTGTTGTTTGGTGTTTTAATCGCATTAATTATACCTATTTATTCTTATTTCATTTTAAGAAATAAATTTAGTGTTTATGATTCTGGTGCCATTGCAGCTGCTTATGGCTCAGTTAGTGCGGTAACTTTTGTGACAGCTGCTTCCTTTTTAGAAATTCAACACATGAGTTTTAGCGGACACATGGTAGCTGTAATGGCTTTGATGGAAGCACCAGCCATAGTTGTTGGTGTAATTTTAATTAGATTATTTGATGAAAAAAAAGAAATAAACACCTCTATTTTGTCAATTGTTAGACATTCTTTTACAAATGGTAGTGTTCTTCTAATATTAGGAAGTTTAATTATTGGTTTACTTGCTAGTGATGAACAAGCAATGGGAATAAAACCATTTACAAATGATTTATTCAAAGGTTTCCTTGCAATTTTTCTATTAGATATGGGAATTGTAAGCGGAAAAAAACTTGGTGATTTTCTTAAAAGCGGTTGGTTTGCTGTAATTTTTGCAATAGCAATTCCATTCATTAACGGATGCGTGGTTGCAGTAGTAAGTCATCTTGTAACAAATGATATCGGTAATAGATTTATGCTATCTGTTTTAGCGGCAAGTGCTTCTTATATAGCTGTTCCTGCAGCTATGAAAATAGCAGTGCCAAAAGCAAATCCAGGTCTATTTCTACCAATGGCTTTAGCTGTTACATTTCCTTTCAATATAACTTTAGGAATGCCTATTTATCTGACTATAATTCAGATAAATAACTAACAGTTAAATTTTGTTTTATACATGTTTTGGTTTGAGAGACTACATTCTAAGAATGTAGTCTTTCTATTTAAAACTAATTTGAAAATTTTAATTGATAAACTTCATCTAACTCATCATTAGAACTCATATTTACACCTAAATCAGTTACATAACCAGAATTTAAACCATAAGTCCATCCATGAAGTGTTAACTCTTGACCATTTCTCCAAGCATTTTGAACTATTGAAGTTTTTGCCAAATCAAATACTTGTTCTTGTGCATTAACTTCAACAAATTTATTAAAACGCTCCTCTTCATCTTCGATAGTGTTTAGATAGTGTTCGTGCAATCTATAAACATCTTTTATATGTCTAATCCAGTTATCAATTAAACCAATAGATTGATTTCCCATTGCTGCTTTTACGCCACCACAACCATAATGACCACATACAATAACATGTTTTACTTTCAAAACATTTACAGCATAATCCAAAACACTTAACATGTTCATATCACTATGTATTACCATATTGGCAATATTTCTATGTACAAAAACTTCTCCAGGTTTAGCACCAATTATTTCATTTGCAGGAACTCTACTATCAGAGCAACCTATCCATAATAAAGGTGGTTGTTGTCCTTTTGCTAAATCTTTGAAATATTCTGCATCAA
>JAAFHW010000043.1 GCA_013298525.1 Flavobacteriia bacterium | reverse complement strand
CGATACAAAAAAGTTTATTGAAAATTTAGACAACATTGTGCCTTATGATTATGAAATTCAATTGATGGCCAAAAGTACTACTAATGGTGATTTTGGTATCTCATTTTTTGGTGATAAAGTTGTTTTTGCATCATTAAGAAGTAGTGATAAACCTATATTTAATTGGAATCAGAAGCCTTATTTAGATTTATATGAAGCCACAATTTCTAAAGATGGATTATTAGAAAATATAAAACCTTTTTCGGATAAAATTAATACCAAAACCCATGAAAGTGATGCAACGTTTTCGGCAGATGGAAAAACAATGTATTTCAGTAGAACCAATTCCAAACGGGTTAAAATTGGTGAAGAAAAAGTAGCTACAGTTAAAATATTTAAAGCTGAATTTATCAATAATGAGTGGGCTAATGTAGTTGAAATGCCATTTTCAAATGATTTGTATTCTACAGAACATCCATTTTTGACTAAAGATGGAAAAAAGTTATATTTTGCAAGTGATATGCCTGGTACATTGGGCTCTATGGATATTTATTATGTAGATGTAAATTCTGATGGAACTTACGGTTTACCTAAGAATTTAGGTGATGTAATCAATACCACTCATAGAGAACAATTTCCTTTTTTAACAGAAGATGCAACATTATATTTCGCTTCCGATGGGCACGAAGGTATGGGAGGATTGGATATTTTTATGAGTAAAATGTATAATTATGTTTTTGTAAAACCATTGAATTTAGGACAAACAATAAATAGTAATCTTGATGATTTTGGGTATGTTTTAAATGAAAAAGACAACAAAGGATATTTGTCATCCAATAGAAAAGGTTCTGATAATTTATACAGTTTTATCAGAAAAGAAAATGAAAGACGAATCCTAGTTGAAGGCGATGTAAAAGATAAAACAACTAAAGATTTACTGCCAGGAACTACGGTTTCACTTTATGATGAAGATAATAAATTGGTCGGACAAATGGTAGTAGGTTCCAAAGCTGAATATTTCTTTAATACGCGTCCGAAAAAAAAATATAGAGTAGAAGCAATTAGAGATTTTTACATACCAAGTCATGTTGAATTTACTACAAACGACGCAGGAAAAGCAAGATTTACAATTGAGTTGGAAGTTGAGTCTTATGACGATGCCGAAGATATAGTTGTTACTAAAAACGACGGATATGTTTACATCGAATTGGAAAACATCTACTTCGATTTGAATAAATGGAATATTAAAGAACAAGCCGCTAAAATTCTAGATGTATTAGTTGGATTATTAAATAAATATCCATTGATGGAAGTTCAAATTGGTGCGCATACCGATTCAAGAGCTTCTGAAATGTATAATTTGATTTTGTCTAATAATAGAGCGGCATCAACATTAGAATATCTTGTTAATAAAGGAATTGATCGAAAAAGACTTCGCTTCAAAGGCTATGGCGAAAGCGTTCCATTAGTAAAATGTGGTGATAAATGCACAGAAGCCGAGCATTCTATAAATCGAAGATGTGAATTTAGAGTATTGAAATAGAAATAAAAAAGCCAGTTTAATTTAAAAACTGGCTTTTTTATTAGTACAAACTATTATATTTTGATGGATTTGCCTCACTCATAATAGCATAAACTTTCTCAAAAACATCTTCTACAGAAGGTTTAGAGAAATAGTCACCATCGGTTCCATAAGCAGGTCGATGTGGTTTTGACGCTAATGTTTGAGGTGCACTATCTAAATGTTTATAAGCATTTTGAACTTCTACAATTTCCTGTAAGATATAAGCACTTGCTCCACCAGGAACGTCTTCATCAATTACTAACAAACGATTCGTTTTGGCAACACTTTTTACAATATCGTGATTGATATCAAATGGTAATAACGATTGAATATCAATGATTTCTGCACTTATTCCAACAGTTTCTAATTCTTTCGCAGCTTGTTCTACTAATCTTAAAGTTGAACCATAAGACACTAAGGTAATGTCACTTCCTTCTTTTATGGTTTCAACAACACCAATAGGAGTTTTGAATTCACCTAAATTGGTTGGCATTTTTTCTTTCAAACGGTAACCATTTAGACATTCTACTACTAAAGCTGGTTCGTCTTTTTCAAGTAAAGTATTGTAAAATCCTGCAGCTTTAGTCATATTTCTAGGTACTAAAACATGAATTCCACGGATTGCATTGATAATCATTCCCATTGGTGAACCTGAATGCCAAACACCTTCTAAACGGTGACCACGAGTTCTGATGATTAATGGTGCTTTTTGTCTTCCAGCAGTTCTATATTGTAATGTTGCTAAATCATCACTCATAATTTGAATGGCATACAATAAATAGTCTAAATATTGAATTTCAGCAATAGGACGCAAACCACGCATAGCCATTCCAATTCCTTGACCAAGAATGGTTGCTTCACGAATTCCTACATCGGCAACACGAAGTTCACCGTATTTTTCTTGCATTCCTTCTAAACCTTGATTAACGTCACCAATATTTCCAGAATCTTCTCCAAAAATTAAGGTTTCAGGATATTTAGTAAAAATGGCATCGAAGTTATCTCTTAAAACCAAACGAGCATCAACTTCTTCTGCAGCATCATCATAAGTAGGAGCCACCTCAGTTGAAGTTAAAATGTTTTTATCTGATTCAGAAAATAAATGCGAACTGAATTTAGGCTGAATTTTTGCAATATAGTTTGTAATCCAAGAAGCTAATTGCGGTTGACCACTTTCAGATAAAATCATTCTTAAAACTTTTCGTGCTGTTGTAAGAATATCTTTGCGAATTGGCTCTTTGATTACTGCTAAATCGGAAGCAATTTTTTCAATAAAGATTTTATTTTCGCTTGAAGAAGCAATAGTATTTAATATATTAACCAATTCTTTTTGTTCCTCTTTAATTGGAGTTACAAATGCAGTCCAAGCGGCTTTTTTACCTTCAAGAACGTCTTTTTTAGCTTGATTGTCGATTTCGTCTAATTCTTCTGTAGTTGCAAGATTATTATCGACTAACCAATTGCGCATTTGGGCTAAACAATCAAACTGAGCTTCCCAAGCTAATCTTTCAGCATTTTTATAACGTTCGTGACTACCAGAAGTTGAATGTCCTTGTGGTTGTGTCAATTCTTGAACGTGAATTAAAACTGGCACATGTTCTTCACGAGCAATAACAGCAGCTTTTTCGTAAGTGGCTACTAAAGCAGGATAATCCCAACCTTTTACAGTAAGAATTTCATAACCATTATTATCTTCATCACGTTGAAATCCTTTAAGAATTTCAGATATATTTTCTTTAGTTGTTTGATGTCTTGCATGAACAGAAATTCCGTATTCATCATCCCAAACACTCATTACCATTGGCACTTGTAAAACACCAGCAGCATTAATAGTTTCAAAAAATAAACCTTCAGAAGTTGATGCATTTCCAATGGTACCCCAAGCTACTTCATTTCCGTTGATTGAAAAATTAGTTTTGTCTTCTAATCCTTTTACATTTCTGAAAATTTTAGAAGCTTGAGCTAATCCCAACAATCTTGGCATTTGACCAGCAGTTGGAGAAATATCAGCACTTGAATTTTTTTGTTGCGTAAGGTTATTCCAATTTCCATTTTCGTCAAGCGAATGTGTTGCAAAGTGACCACCCATTTGGCGACCAGCACTCATAGGGTCAAAATTGATGTCGGTATGACCATATAATCCGGCAAAGAATTGTTCGATATTCATGGCTCCAATTGCCATCATAAAAGTTTGGTCACGATAATATCCTGAACGGAAATCACCATTTTTGAACGCTTTTGCCAAGGCTAATTGTGGGACTTCTTTTCCGTCACCGAAAATACCAAATTTGGCTTTTCCAGTTAGGACTTCACGTCTACCTAATAGACTACATTCTCTACTAATAGTGGCAATTTTATAATCGTTTAAAACTTCGGTTTTAAAATCTTCAAAAGTAATTTCGACTTTGTTTTGTGTTTCGGTCATAACTGAAAAGGAATTTCTTATGAAACAAATTTAATGAAAAAGTAGTAATAATTTTAATTCTGTGAAAAAAATATAATTTAATTATTGATAATTAAAATGCTTGATAATAGCGTTTGAATAGGAAATATTTATAAAAACGTTAAATTTTAATGTAAATTATTAAAAAATGAATTTAAATTTTGAGAATTAAAACCATTTTCGAGTAAATAAACCTATCAAAGATTTTGGACTAAAAGCTACTATAAAACGTATTTTTTCAGAATATTTTGGCTGAGAAACTTCCCAACCATTGTTAGAATAAATTGGAAAGTATAGTTCGAAGAAATCGGTAACTAGATTCAAGCGAATTCCACTATCATACACAAATCGTGCATCTTGTTGTTTGTTTTTTAGAAATCCTAAATCACCATAAATTTCTACCCAATTCCATACATTAAAACTTCCGTTAAGAGTTGTAATCCATTGATTTGAAAATGGGTTTGAAAGCTTCGATTTGAATCCACCTTCAGCTTCAATAAATTGTTGACTGAACAAACCGGTGCTTTCGGAACGTCCTAAATAGTTATAGTCGAATAAATAATCTGTTGGTCTATCAAGAGCAAAATTGAAATAATTACTTTCTGATTTATTGTACAAGAAAAGTCCACCATAAAGTCGCAAATTGACTTGTCTGTTATTGTCAAAAAGTCTTCTAAAAGTAATACTTGCAGCTGTTTTTCCAAATTGAGAACCCAATTGCAAATCGGTAGAATAAGCGAATGCTTTGGTGATTTCTACTTTGCTGCTACTAAAACGCGCATTGAAAATAGAGTAGTTGCCTTCAAAAGTATTTTTTACAAACTGGCTTGGCTCTCTATTAACGTACACTTGTCTTAGAACAATACTTCTACCTTGATTACTTCTTAAATCATCATCTCTAAAGCGAAAAATAACGAATGGATTTACTTTTTGATAATAGGCATCAGGTGCATAATGAAAAGTGCTTCCGCTGAAACCGTATTTGATTAAAAACAGATTGCTATCACGATTAAATTGATTTACTGCGAAAGAAAAGCTTCCAGATATATCTTTAGTTTTGGTTGAAAAAGAAGGATTTACATCGAAAGTAAAAGGTCTATCTAAAATTGTTTTGTTATGAAAATTAAGCCCAGGAATGAAACCATCATAGTAATTATATTCCAAAGTTGGAACATACAAAACTTGATTATAATTGGGGTCTTCCAAGTCTTTCATCAAGTTAAACTTGATTGGACGATTACTCAGTCTAAATGGTTTTAACGATTTCCAATTGTTTCTCTGATTGAATTCTGGTACGATATTTTTGTAATTGATTACAATTTTATCGGCGTTGTTTCTTTTAAAAGTATAAGTAGAATCAACACTTGGATTGTCAATCCATTCTTTAAAAACTACTTTTTTATTTTTAATACCATAAACAGGAATCGGAACGTTTACATCTGTTTTGTTTTTTAGTGTAAAAGAAACACTATCAGTTGTTTTAGTAACATTATCGAATTTATAATCGACAATTTTTCTGGAATTGATAATAGTATTAAAAAACCAATCAGTGTTTTTTAGGCTATTGTTTTTAATGATGCTTTCAAATTTGCCACTGTCTGTTTGGTTTTTTTCAGCATAAGCCACAAATTCACTAATACTTTTTTTCAAATTTTCCTCACCAATATAATCAGATAGATATCTAAAACTCAATCCAGCTCTATATTTTGATGCAATTTTTTCGTTGAATTTTATTAATGTGTTTTTAGGATCACCAAGAGGTTGGTCTAGATTTTTACGCGCCATTAACATATAGAAATAGCTGTATTGTTCGTTGAAATCTAAAGAAACTAATCGATAACCTTTTACCAATTTCAATTTTGCCACCGAGCCCATCATTTTGGCATCAGGATAATGCTCATCGATGTATTTCATCATGAAATGAATTTGGATGGCATCATAAATCCAATTGTCTTTTCTAGCGTCTAATCTTAAAGTAGACTTTAAATAATTGTTCAAAAATGTCTTTAAGAACTTTAATTCATAGATAAATTCGTCTGGAAAAGGACTAATAAATGAAGGCAATTGATTTAATCCATAAAAAGGATTGGTATCGTAATCTACTTGAGAAACGGTGATTTTAGATTTTTGATATTTTCCTAAATTTGCTTCTACATGGGTTAACACTTTATCAACAATAATGGCTTTGTTGATATCGCTTACTTTTTTGTCTTCAATATTTGTAACTATATCTAAATCACCATTTTTAAAACTCATAAAGCTGGTGTTCTTCTCGATATATAAATTGAAATACGAATATTTTTTTCCCGAAAAGTAAAACGAATTGTTCTCTTTCTTTTCTAGTGGTAAATCACTTACTACTTGATGATCATTAGTATTAATTTGCAAATCAATATCAGAAATTGCATTTGAGGCATCATCAATATTTAGATTGCTATATTTTTTAAACGATTTGTTTTCATAAACTGCTGGAGTAAGAAAACAATTTTTAAGCACCATTCCTTCTTGTGAATTAAATCCGTAGCGAGTGAATTTATCATCAGGAATTTTCAAAAAATAGGAGAGTACAAATGTTCTTTTTTGATTGGGTAAGATGTTGTTATTTAAGGTAACATCCACTAAATCTGGATGATTTTCAGGTCTGTTCCATGTTAGAAGTGATTTTGATTCATCAATAATGGTAAGATTTTTGGTTTCACCACGTTCTTTCTCGGAAGCTAAATGAAAACTTCTAACAAATTCATCCGAAAATCGTTTTCCTAAAGGACTATTTCTATCTGAGTATGCATTATTCCAGTCGTTTAATATGATGGATTTAATGGTGTCTGCAGATTGGTTGAAATAGGTCAACTCTTGATAGACGCTAAGCATCTTTTTTTCATGATCAACATTGACAACAAATTTAGAATGATGTTGAGCTGATGCAAAAAAGCTTAATAAAAAGAGTATATAGGTTACTTTTTTCAAGGTTTAGATTTGGGTTTAAATAATAGATTAAAGACTTCTTTTGTAAATTTTTCTGCACCACCTTTATTCATGTGTCCACAAGTAGAAAAATACTTATCCTCAGTTACGAGATTTTCAAATCTACGAATTTCTGGATAAACCTTATTAATATGATTGAAATAATCTCTATTGATAGTTTCCATGCACATTGGCGTGGTCATGGCAATCAAGTTGATATTATTTGCTTTACAAATGGCTTTAATTTCTTCGTAAGCTTTGTTTTTCTTTGGGTAATATTTAGATAAATCAGCAGCTACCATTGGTCTTTTATCAGTCATTAAAGGATAAAAACCATCTCTATCTAAGGAATTGGTGGGTTTTTGAATGGCAGTTTGATAAAACTCTCTAAAACCAACACGAGCATCATAATGAAGGTAGCGATAGAATGGAATATAGAGTAGTTTATTGTATTCAGGAATACTTTTGTAGTGATTTCTAATGGTTTTTGAAGTATGAAAATAAGGCATAAACAAGGAGCGAATGGCTTCTGAATGGTCGTTGGTATTGATGTTCAAATCGACTTGAAGGATAAGATTTTCAATTTTATAGTTATTTTCAACCATCAACTTCAGCATCAATGCCGATTCTTCTAATCTTGAGCGTGTAATTCCAAAATTAAAAGTTTTGTAACCTTGATCGTTGAAAATTTTTGGAACAAAATGATTGTTTACTCTAGAAGAACCAAGAAAAACAACATCAAAATTTTTGTCTTTAGAGTTAATGAGGTAGCTGATTTTGTTTCTAGATTTAGATTGCATGTAAACGGTTGTATACAACACATCAAGCAATATCATTGTAAGAATGAGAATTGCCAAACCTTTTAAAAGAAATTGTATAAACTGCTTCATTAGAACTGAAAATAAATGAATTCTTTGTAATCTGAAAAAACACCTAATGCTACAATTGCAGCTAGGCATAAACCTAATCTCAACCAACTATACTTTCCAGAAATAGGTTCGATTCTATTTCGGTTATTCCATTCTACTAGAACAAAAACTAAAATTAAAGCTATTAAATTATGACTGTAACGTTCGATTCTGAAATATTGTTCAGAGAAATGTAAATCGCTAAACATTCGGATAATATAATTATACGCATCTGTTATGGTTTTGGATCTAAAAAATATCCAAGCCAATGCTGTAATTGCAAATGTTGTGGTAATATTGAACAATATTCTAATCGATTCTATATTGAATCCTAAAGTAAACGCATCAACATTTTTTCGGTTTCTATTTAATAACAATAGTGGTAAAAAATATAAAGCGTTTATCAAACCCCAAACGATGAATGTCCAATTCGCGCCATGCCAAAAACCACTGACTAAAAAGATGATGAACGTATTTCTAACTTGAAATAATTTATTGCCTTTGCTTCCGCCAAGAGGAATGTATAAATAATCTCTAAACCATGACGAAAGTGAAATGTGCCAACGACGCCAAAACTCAGCTATATCTCTAGAAAAATAAGGATAATTGAAGTTTTTCAATAAGTCAATTCCAAATAATTTGGATGTTCCTAAAGCAATATCGGAATAGCCTGAAAAGTCACCATAAATTTGAAATGAGAAATAAATAGCTCCTAAAATTAAGGATAAGGAATTCATTGTTGAATAATTATCAAAAATTTCATTGGCATAAATCGCGCAAGAATCGGCTATAACAACTTTCTTTACCAAACCCCAAACGATTTGATAAATTCCTTCTTTAGCTTTTTCAAATTTGAATTTTCTTCTCACTTTTATTTGTGGTAAAAGGTGAGTAGCTCGTTCAATTGGACCTGCAACTAAAAGTGGAAAGTAGCTTACAAATAAGGAATAATCAACAAAGTTCTTTTCTGATTTTATTCGTTTATAATAAATATCAATAATGTAGGATAAGCCATGAAAAGTATAAAAGGATATTCCAACAGGAAGAATCAGTTTTAATAAAATAGGACTTGCCGTTAATCCAAAACCTTGTAATAATTCGGCAAATGAAGTAGCAAAAAAGTTATAATATTTGAATATTCCTAGAAATCCTAAATTGATTGAAATACATAGCCAAAGCCACATTTTTCTTTCAAATGGAGTCTTGCTTTGTTCGATTTTCATTGCGGAGACATAATCTAGTAATGTTGAAAAAACCAAAAGAAACAGAAACCTCCAATCCCAACATGAATAGAAATAATAACTCGCCAAAATCAAAATATAATTCTGATTGATTTTAGATTTATGCCCAACAAACCAATACATTATAAAAACGATTGGGAGGAAAATGGCAAAATGTAACGAGTTGAAAAACATAAAATTAAAATTTTCAAAAACTAAATTCCAAATTCCAATTTAAGTATTATTTGGAATTTGGAATTTTATAATTGGAATTTAAGTTAGAAGTTCGGGCTTAAATTGTATTTTTTGTAGAAGTTATCCAAAGCTTCAACTACTTCATCTTCAGTATCTACAACTTTGATAAGATTCATATCTTCTGGATTGGCATTTTTTTGCTTGTCAATCATCACATTTTTAATCCAATCTAAAAGTCCTGACCAAAATTCGCTTCCCACCAAAATGATTGGGAATTTACCAATTTTCTTAGTTTGAATTAAAGTTACTGCTTCAAATAATTCGTCAAGAGTTCCAAAACCACCAGGCATTACTACAAAACCTTGCGAGTATTTTACAAACATTACTTTACGAACAAAGAAATAATCAAAATTCAAGTTTTTGTCTTTATCAATATAAGGATTGAAATGTTGTTCGAAAGGTAATTCGATGTTTAAACCTACCGAAGTTCCTTCGCCACGATGCGCGCCTTTATTTCCAGCTTCCATGATTCCAGGACCACCACCAGTGATTACACCATAACCAGCTTTACTAATTTTGTAGGCAATTCGTTCCGCTAATAAATAATATTTATCTTCAGGTTTTGTTCTTGCCGAACCAAAAATAGAAACGCAAGGACCAATTCTAGCCATTGACTCATAACCATTTACAAACTCTGACATGATTTTAAAAATCGCCCAAGAGTCGTTGGTTCTAATTTCGTTCCAAGTTTTTTGTTTTAATTTATCGTGTATTTTTTCGTCTTCGTTTTCGTAATTGTTAATTGACATAGTTTTATTTTTTAAAAAGCCTGCTAAAATAGTTCTTTTTGTTTGTACGGTTTAAATTTGTGTGGAATTTTTGCTATTTTCCCATTCCCATTTTAATAAAGAATAGCAATCGGAATCTTCATTTTTTCCATTTACGACATAATCTTCTCGCATTGTTCCTTCTTTTGTAAAGCTGTAATGTTGTAATAATTTTAATGATGGAGTATTATTTGCATCAATTAAAGCTTCAATTCTATGTAACTTTAAGTCGTTAAAACCATATTCTAAAACTTTTTTTAATGCTTCTTTCATCAAACCTTTTTGTTTAAAGGTTTCGTTACGCATGTTGTAAAAAACTTCTGCACGATTGTGAGAGGCATTCCAAGTGTGAAAACCACATTCTCCTATTGATAGATCAGTTTGTTTGTCAATCAACAAGAATAAAAATAACGATAAACGGTGTGTTTCCATTCCTTTTACATGCATGTTTTTGTAATGCTCAAATCCAGATTCATCAAACCCAAAGTAATTTATAATTTCTTCTTTAGATTTGGTTTCAAATAATTCATGAATAATAGCAGGAGTAATGCTTTTAAGAATTAATCGTTCGGTATGTAATTCAATCTGATTCATTTTAAGCTAATTCTTTTTTCAAAAACTGCGCAGTATAACTTTTCTTATTTTTTATAATTTCCTCAGGCGTTCCTGTGCATAAAATTTCTCCACCACCTTTTCCGCCTTCCATACCAACGTCAATGATGTAATCGGCTAGTTTTATAACATCTAAATTGTGTTCGATAATCAGAACTGAATTTCCTTTATCAACCAATTTTTGAATAACATCCATCAATACTCGGATGTCTTCAAAATGCAAACCAGTTGTCGGTTCGTCCATTATGTAGAAGGTATTTCCGGTATCTTTTTTAGACAATTCGGTTGCCAGTTTTATACGTTGGGCTTCACCACCAGAAAGTGTTGTACTTTGTTGACCAAGCGTGATATAACCCAAACCTACATCTTGAATGGTTTTAACTTTTCTATATATTTTAGGAATTAGTTCAAAGAAATCAACAGCTTCGTCAACTGTCATGTTCAATACATCAGAAATTGATTTTCCTTTGTAACGAATTTCTAAAGTTTCTCTATTAAAACGTTTTCCCATGCAGGTTTCACATTCTACATAGACATCAGGTAAGAAACTCATTTCGATAGTTCTAACACCTGAACCTTCACATGTTTCGCATCTTCCGCCAGCCACATTAAAACTAAAACGACCTGCTTTATATCCGCGAATCATTGCTTCAGGCGTCATTGTGTATAAACTTCTGATTTCTGAAAAAACATCGGTGTAAGTGGCAGGATTACTTCTAGGAGTTCTTCCAATTGGACTTTGGTCAATATCAATAACTTTGTCGATATGTTCTAAACCTTCAATTTTCTTGTAAGGCATTGGTTTTTTGACTCCATTAAAAATATGAGCGTTCAAAATAGGGTAGAGCGTTTCATTAATCAAAGTTGATTTACCACTTCCTGAAACTCCTGTAACGCAAATTAGTTTTCCTAACGGAAATTCAACCGTAACATTTTTAAGATTATTTCCGTTGGCACCAGTTAATTTTATTGATTTTCCATTGCCTTCACGACGCTTTTTCGGAACTTCAATTTGCATTTTTCCGTTCAAGTATTGTGCTGTGATGGTATTTTCTTTCAGCAATTCTTTTGGAGTTCCTTTGCTAATGATGTTTCCACCAAATTTTCCTGCTTTTGGTCCAATGTCAATAACATAATCGGCACATTCAATCATGTCTTTATCGTGTTCTACAACCAAAACAGAATTTCCAATATCACGAAGATTTTTCAAAGAATTAATCAATCGTTCGTTATCGCGTTGGTGCAAACCGATACTTGGTTCATCCAAAATATAAAGTACTCCAACCAATTGCGAACCAATTTGTGTAGCCAAACGAATACGTTGTGCTTCACCACCAGAAAGTGATTTAGAACTTCGACTTAAAGAAAGATAATTCAAACCAACATCCATTAAAAACTTTAGTCTGTCGTTAATTTCTTTTAGAATTTCAGTGGCGATTGTTTTTTGTTTTTCAGATAATTCTTTTGGCAAATTTTGAAACCAAATAGTCAATTCTGAAATATCCATTGCTGATAATTCAGCTATATTTTTATCATTTATTTTAAAGAAAAGTGATTCTTTTTTCAATCTTGAGCCATTACATTCAGGACAATTGATTTCGTCCATAAAGTCTTTTGCCCATCGTTTTATGGAACTTGAATTACTATCATCGTGCTGACTTTTTATAAATTTAGCAATTCCTTCAAAATCAATTTTGTATTCTTTGGTAACACCAGCTGCTTTTGAAACTACTGAGAATTTTTCATTTCCGCCGTTCAAAATCATTTCCATGGCTTCTTCCGAAATGGTTTCGATGGCATCAGTCAATTTAAAATTATATTTCTCACCAATAATTTCCAATTGTTTGAACATCCAAGACGATTTATATTCGCCAAGCGGAGCAAATCCACCTTTATTAATGGATAATTTCGGATTTGGAATAATCTTTTTTATGTTGATTTCGTTTACGATTCCCAATCCATTGCAATGTCCGCAAGCACCTTTTGGAGAATTGAATGAAAACAAATTGGGTTCCGGATTTTGATACGAAATCCCAGTCGTCGGACACATCAAAGTTCTACTGAAAAAACGTACTTCATCACTTTCATGTTCGATAACCATCATTACATCTTCACCATGATACATTGCGGTTTTGATGCTTTCTGCTAATCTTTTATCGGTATCTTCATCATTTTCGACTTGCAATCTGTCAATTACAATTTCTATATCGTGAGTTTTGTAACGATCCAATTTCATTCCGGTTGTGATGTCTGTAATTTTTCCGTTTACACGAACTTTTACAAAACCTTGTTTGGCAATTTGTTGGAACAATTCAGCATAATGACCTTTTCTAGCACGAATTATTGGAGCTAAAAAATTTATGCGTTTTCCTTTGAAGTTTTCCTTAATCAATTCCTTGATTTGCTCATCAGAATAGGAAACCATCTTTTCACCAGTATTGTAACTAAAAGCATCTCCAGCGCGAGCAAATAATAATCTAAGAAAATCGTATATTTCGGTAATAGTTCCAACTGTTGAACGAGGCGACTTACTTGTAGTTTTTTGTTCGATAGCAATTACAGGAGAAAGTCCATCGATTTTATCAACATCAGGACGTTCTAATCCGCCAAGAAATTGTCGTGCGTATGCAGAAAAAGTTTCTATATAACGGCGTTGTCCTTCGGCATAAATGGTATCAAAAGCCAAAGATGATTTTCCAGAACCCGAAAGTCCAGTAATTACCACAAGTTGTTCTCTTGGAATAGAAATATCAATGTTTTTGAGGTTGTGAACTCTTGCACCAATTACTTCAATTGTATTTTCGTTTTCTAGCATGTTTTTAGTCAAAACGCAAAAATACGATTTTATGAGCAAAATTCAGTTAGTCAGAACAGAAGAATTTGTTAAAGATTTTAATTAAAAATTCGTTTTAACCATTCCCAAAAACCTTTCTTTTTAGCTTTTTCTTTATCTTTTGCATCCTCACTTGATATCGGAATGTATTTATAAAGTGGATATTTTTTATTGTATTTTGAAACTTTGCAGACGGTAAGTCCGAAAGTTGTTTTTCCAGAGCTATTAATTCCAGTGAAATAAAGTTTTTTTGGATTTACATTTTTAGGAATTACGAAGGCAAAACCTGTTTTATCCATTCGAGCAGAAAATTTTAAATCATTTTGTTTTTCTGAGGCATAACTTAGATAAACATCATAAAAGAACTCTTCTCTTTCTGTTGCAACAATGATTACTTTTTTCTTTTTACCTGTTGTGACGTTAGTAAATTGGTCACGATAAATGTTTTTATCAAGATTAATGGATATTTTGTTTCCTTTAAAATTGGATACATTAAGATTGAATTCATAACGTTTTGTATTATTATTCCATTTTGGTTTTAGTTTTAAATTTCTCCAACGTTTTCTTCCATCTTTATCGGTTTCCTCAACCCAAATAGTCATTTCTTCATCATAAACGGCATTTGAAATTGTAGGAATAGCGACTTGAATTATCCCATCTTCAATATCATTCGGATTAATATCTTTTAAGTCGATATCAATCATTCCTGCGGTTTCTAATACTTCATCATTGATGTCTAAAGCAAACTTTTCATTCTGAATCATGCTTTGTGTCGAAAAATATTCTTCTAAGGTAAATTCGGCATTCGTTTCATTTTTTAATTTAAAAGAAACCTCTGTTCCATTTTTTCCAGTAAGTGAATTTAATTTGTAATAGCAATCTTCCGATTTTGCTGTAAATGTCACGGTTGTATTTCTTTGGATTGTCTCGTTTTCAGACTTGTTATCGATACCAAATCCTTTATAGGAGAGTAAGGACTGATTTATTTTTTTATCAATAAAATAGTCGAAAACTGTTTTTGCTCTATCGCTTGATAGTTTTTGATTGTATTTTAAAGAGCCACTAGGATCGGTATATCCAACAATTTTGATAGAATAATTGGAATACTTATTAGCCACTGTGATTAAGCTGTCTAATGTTGATGTAGCATTTGTTGTAAGTAAAAATTGATTGTGTTCAAAGAATATTTTCTTTTCAATAGTAATGGTATTTTGAGCATTTGAAAGTATTGAAATTACAAATGCTGTTATTAGGTAAAAGTATTTCATAGTAAATAATATGTGTGATTAACTTTAAGTATAGAGGTTGTTTTTTTCAAAAAGGTTGGAACAAGTAAAAAAATAAATATACTAAAATAAAAATTCAATTAAACATTTTATATTTGGGCATCAAAAAAAAAGAAAATGAAAATATTAGGAATAGGATCACGTATAAAGCATTCAGAATTTGGATTGGGAGTTGTAACCAATGTAACTTCTAAACATTATTGGGTAACTTTTATAGAAAACGGATTGGAAACAATTGATGTTGACAGTGAATTTGAAGTAATTGAAAATGTGGAAGATGAAGTAGATTCAGTAAGTTTTTATGAAGTGGAGAAAACTTTGAAAAACATTCTTCAGAAATGGAGTGATGTAACTCAAATTGTTCCCATTGCAGACAAATGGAAAGGTGGAAAATTGGTAATGGAACCAGGAACGCCAACTCAAAATAAAGAAGTGCCAATCGATACTTTTTTTAATAAAATTATTATGGTTAGAGATCGACTTCGTGTTATGGAGCAAAAAATAAATTCAAGTAACTTAGATAATGCTGAAAAAGTTGAATTGCAACAATACATAACAAGATGCTACGGAAGTTTAACGACTTTTAACGTGTTGTTTAAAAGCACCAATGATTATTTTGTTGGAGAAAAGACGAAGTAGTTTACTCAATCACCATTTCTTTCAATTGCTCGCGATAAGCTTCAAGAATAGTTACTTTAGAAATTAATCCAAAGAATTTTCCGTTTTTGGTAACTGGAAGTAGGTTTTGATTTGAGTTTTCAAATTTCTCCATGATTGTTTCCATTCCGTCATCGTGGTTGATGATTTCTTTTGGTTGAGTAAGGATTTCTTTGATTTCTGTGAACTTAATTCGATAAGGATTAAAAACGATAGAACGTATATTTTCAAAATCAACAATTCCAAGAAGTTTATTCCTTTCGTCTAAAACAGGAATGATTTGTTGGTTTACATTTGATAAATGTTCAATAAGATTTTCTAAAGATTTGTCGAGAGAAATTGTTTTCACATCAGTTTCAACTAATCCAAGGAAATCAATACTTTGCAAGATATTTTTATCTTTATCACTTGTAAAAACGTCACCTTTATCAGCCAATGCTTTAACATCCATTGAATGAGGTTCCATTTGTTTGGAAACAGCAAAACTTATTGAAGAAACAATCATCAATGGAACCATTAAATCATAACCTCCAGTAATTTCTCCAATTAAGAAAATTGCGGTTAAAGGCGCATGAAATAAACCGGATAAAATTCCAGCCATTCCTACAATGGTAAAATTAGTTACAGGAAGATGCGAATTAATATTGGTCAAATCCATAAATTTTGCTACAAAAAAACCAAGATAAGAACCTACAAATAGAGAAGGAGCAAAGTTACCTCCATTTCCGCCAGAACCTAATGTTAAACCAGTTGCGAAAGATTTTAATAAGACAATTAAACCAACAAATCCTAGTAGAATCCATTCGTTACTTTTATGATTTTCTAATAAAGTATTTTCTAGTAAACTTTCAGGATGAGCCGTTGAAAGTGTTTTCATGCTTTCATAACCTTCACCAAAAAGTGTTGGAAAAAAGAATATTAAAACAGCTAAAATAGTAGCTCCAAATAAAGCTTTCTTGTAGGTATTGTTTTTAAATCGACTAAAGAAATGTTCTACTTTTCTAAAATTTCGGGCATGATAAACAGAAACTAATCCAGCTAAAATTCCAAGTAAAATGTAGTATGGTGTATTGTGAAAATCAAAATTTTGTTCTTGTTCAAAACTCAATAAAACATCCTGACTTAAAAGCACTTTAGAAACTAATGCACCAGTTGCGGCAGAAATGATAATCGGAATAAAAGCGGAGATACTAACGTCGGTTAAAACCACTTCTATTGCAAATAAAACTCCAGCGATTGGAGCATTAAAAGCCGCACCAATTCCAGCAGCAACTCCACAAGCAAGAAGTAAAATTCTATCTTTTTGAGATAGTTTGTATTTTTGAGCAAAGTTAGAACCAAAAGCAGCTCCAGTAATTGTAATCGGACTTTCCAATCCAGCAGAACCACCTAATCCAACAGTTAACGAACTTGTTATGATTTGAGCATACATTTGTTTTTTTGGAATGATTCCTCCTTTTTTGGCAACAGCATAAAGTATTCGTGAGCTACCTTTTTCTATTGAACCATCTAGGAATTTTTTGATAACAAAAACAGTCAGCAAAATACCTATAATTGGAAAAATACTATTGGCGTAAGGTAGCTTTAAATATTTATTAGCATAATTGGCAAAAATGAAAACATTATGCGCAAAACTTTTAAGAATAATAACAGCCAAAGCACATGAAATAGCAACAGCAACAGCCGATAAGTAGATAAAATTACGTTCAGACAAAATTGTTTTTGCCAAGAAGAATAAGGATTCTAATCGGCGAGCAATTTTTCTAAAAAATAATTGAATGATTACTGACTTTCTGTTTGGCATTTTGATTTATTCACTGCGAAAGACAAAAGTAGTGTTTTAAAATTTTACATAAAAAAATCCGATGAAGGATATTTCTTCATCGGATTTTGAATTTAATTTATTTCGCAACTTTTTTTGCTGAGTATGACTTCTATTGGTTTGTAAACTCTTTCACCAAAGGTAGAATCATAATAATCATTCGAATCATAATTTCCGCACAATGGAAATTTATCAATTTCAGTAAGTTTAATTTCTTTAGTTCCATAAAAAGTCCAATCATTGTTTCCATATTCACAAAAACTTTCAATTTTTAAATAGTAATTTTCAATGTCAAGTCTACTTGGAATTATTACGCTATATTCGTCAGATAAAAATGGGAATCTATTATTTTGAGTTAAAATGTAAACTTTATTGTTTACAACTTTATCTTTTTTCTTTTTGATTAAAGTTACTTTCAAATTTGGAATCGTATTCTGATTTTCAATTGTGTGAACTTTTAAAACTATTATATCTGAAAAATCATATGGACAATGTTGTGCGTTAATTACATTTGATACCAAAAAAAATAAAAAGATTAGTATTTTTTTCATATCAGTTATTATAAATTCAACAATTTAATGTCTCCAGCTGCAGTAATGATATAGTATCTATTATTTCTGATGATAGTGTTTTTCGGCAATTGATCTTCTTTAAGTTTGATTCGAATTGTAATATCGTAAAACGCTTGAATAGTTGGTTCAGTAATATCAGGATTCATAACAAAATTGTGATCTTTTACCAATGCTTGGTTGTAATATTGTGTTGTATTTTTCTTAATATTATGAACTTCTCCTTTTGGATCAAAATTGGCATCAGCTTGAGAATACGCCTGATAGCTTCTATAGCTTTCCATTGGATAGGTTACATTAAAACCTTCTTGAAGTATTTTTTCTTTTTTATTCAAATCGGTATTCATAATAAGTGAATAATTTGCCATTTGGTCTTTAAAAACTTCCAAAGCTTTTCTTTGCATTGCGCTTCTAACTTGGTCAAAATTGGTAGTTACATAATCTACTTTAGCAATATCATAAATTTCGTTTTTGCCACAAATTGATAGAATTTTATCAAAATCATTATTGTTTCTAAATTTGATTAAGATGTTCTTTTTCAATTCAAATCCAGATGGTTTTTCGTTATACGTTTTTGGATTAAAAATCTTTTTATCAACAGCATAATCATAAGTTGGAACAAACGAAATCATATCGGTTTCAACCACAATTTCTTTATTGAATAAGGCTAATTCTTTCATAACATTTCCAATTCTTTCATCAATTAAGTTAGTTGCTTCTTCGGCAGTTTTTCCTAATTG
This sequence comes from Flavobacteriia bacterium, assembly GCA_013298525.1. Classification (GTDB taxonomy): domain Bacteria; phylum Bacteroidota; class Bacteroidia; order Flavobacteriales; family Flavobacteriaceae; genus Flavobacterium. The sequence goes on along the minus strand of JAAFHW010000043.1, from coordinate 2,773 downwards.
AAGCACAGCAAATGTGGCAATTTGAGCAGTTGCACGTTCGTTGTAAATTCCTTTAATAGTTAAAACCATTTCGTCTTGACTGCTTGAAGTGGTTTGAATGGTGTTTACTCTATTAATAGTGTAGCCACCATTTCCGTAAGCGCCATTTCCATAATCAGCGTTTCCTTTTTTTTCGTATTGAGCATTTCCCATGTCTTGCGCATTAGCAAAGTTTAATGCAATTGTAAGAGCGATTGTTGTAATTAAATTTGTCTTCATTTTTTTAAAGTTTTTAAAATTAATGATGCAATGATACTCTCGTTTTTCAAAGTTGGTTTGGTAAAACTACTTTCAACTAACTGTAAAGTTTTTTAATTACATTTACAGCACTTTTACAGTTGGTTTTCAGTAGAAATATCGAATTGTAGCTTTACTTTTGAATCGAATAATTAGAATGACAGAACTTGAAAAATTTCAGGAATTGAAACAAAAAGTGCTTTTGAAATATCAAGAGCATCATCCTTTTTTTCAAGGAACTTGGAAGACATTTAGTTCGCAGGATATTCAAAATTTGATTGGTTTAATCGAAGAAAGGTGTAAGCAAACAATTAGTGAAAAATGGATTTACACGCATTTAAAACCCGAAACCAACAACAAGATTCCACGAAAAGATATGCTGAATATTCTATCGGAATTTGTAGGTTTTTCAGGTTGGGATGAGTTTACATTTGAAGAAAAAAGTGTTCAAACAATTCAAGGAATTCAATCAGAAAAATCGAAAATATCTAAAAAATGGCTTTTACTATTATTTATTCCATTGGCTTTGGTTGTTGTTTTTTTTAGCAAAAAAGAAGAATCTAAACCCAAAACAATTCAGCTAAATAACGAATACACTAATGAAAAAGTAAATGCAGAAGAAGTTAAAGTTTTTGAAGTAAAAGATTCAGTCAAACAAGAATTAGAAATAAAAGAAGGTAAAGTTCAAGTTTCAAATAATGGTAATGAGAAATCAAAATTGGTTATTCAAAGTCCGTTTTACTTGCCAAAGACAATAGTAATTAATCCAAATGGAACAACAACAGAACCTCCAAAAAGAATTGATTTAAAACCCGATGATTATGCGATGATGCTTAAGGCTTTTATGTTATCAGATATTAAAGATTGGCAAACTAGAAAAGAGCAATTGAATAAAATATTATCAGATAATTTGGAAGTAATTGTGATGCTGAAAGACGATTTGGGAGCAGAATATTTCAATAAAAGCGAGTTTTCACAAAAGTTGATTGTACCAACGGCTTCGTTAAAAAAGATGAAGATTGTTGAAATTAAAAACGATGCTAATGATAAAATTCAGTTCATTAGAATTAAACAAGAATAGAATGAATAAGAAATTTTTATTTATCGTTATTTTATTATGCAGCTTTTTTGTTAATGCTCAAGATGTTGTGAAAGAGAGTGTTTCAGAAAAGAAAGCTGCTTCAACTATGTCTTTAAATAAAAGATTTTCTGCCAAAGTTTTGAATGCTTATCAAGAAAATTCTAAAACTAAAGTAGAAGATTTGTTTTCTTATTTTCAGATGCTTACTGATGCTTCATTGAATGATGATTTGAAGAAAGAAGTGGTCAAAAATATCAATTTGTTATTTCAAAATCCCAATGCATTGGTGATTGATTTTACTTCGGATTCTTTTGATAAAATTACTTTACAACAGTTTATTCAGAAGCTTTTAATTTCCGAACCGATTTTATTTTCAGTTTCAGATGAAAGCAGATATGATTCTGTTGAATATCAAAGTTGGAAAACCGGATATACTGTTTCAAGAACAAAATCGGGAATAGTTTCGAAAACCAAAATTGTTCAAAAAGTATTTTTTTACGAAACTCCAAAAATGTTTGGAGAAGAAACTAAAATGGTTTTTTCTACGCTTCTAGGTGAAATGTAATTACTTGATATTTCTCAATGCTTCACGTTGACTTAAAGGCTTTAAATTGGTTGAATTTACATATTCTGAAACTCCACTTGGATTAAAACGACTGTAATCTCTCAAAGCCCAACCAATTGCTTTTTGAATAAAAAATTCTTTAGATTCTTTATGTTTTTCACATTCTGATTTTAGTAAATCGAAATTGGTTTTTTCTTTATAACTCAACTGAAAAATAATGGCACTTCGGTTCAACCACATATTATTTGAATTCGAAAAGCGTTCAATAACTTCATAAGTTTCATTTGGAAATTGTTGTAAATAGCCACCCAATAAATATTTGGCAACAACATCAACCGAATCCCACCAAGAGTTTGTAATAATTAAGTTTTCAATTAACTCAATATCTTCTAAAACATAGTTTTTCTTGAACTCTTTCACCAATAAATCTATAGCACATTGATGAAATTCTCGTTCGTTCTTATTGAATAATTCCCAAGCAATTGTTCTGAAATTTGCTTTTATTTCAGATTTGTATTTTTCGTAATTCTCTTTAAAAATTGCTCTTCTTTCCTCGGTTTTTATTCCTAAGAAAGAGAAATTATTTTTCATATAATTCTCCATCGGAATAGCTAGTTCTCGATTGGCTTTTTGATGTAAATCTTGTCCTAAATTTTGTATAAAATTCATTCTAATTCTTTTAATTTCTCTTCACAATGACTTCGTAACTCTTCAAAAAACAAAGTAAATTCTTCTTCAAATTCGGAATAAAATTCTTGAACTTCTACAATCGATTCTTGCATATTGGCGCGATGTTTTGTTCGATAATCCATTTGAAATAAAATCATTTCTAATCCAGCTAATGACGCGTA
>JAAFHW010000042.1 GCA_013298525.1 Flavobacteriia bacterium | reverse complement strand
AAGGTCTTGAAGTAGAAAATTATGAAATAAAAAACGAAAAATCTGTTTATGAGCCAGTTATAGAGGCCTATAATATTAAAAATAATAATGTTGTAGAAGTTATTGGAGATAAAATGTTCTTCTCACCATTACTATATCTTGCTATGAAGCAAAATCCATTTAAGCAAGAAAATAGACAATATCCTGTTGATTTTTCTTTTCCTAACAAAGATAAATATCAACTTGTTATTACTATTCCAGATGGTTATGAAATTGAGAGTTTACCAAAATCTGTAAGTATATCAATGGTTGATAAACTAATAGGATATGTTTTTTCAGCAACCAAAACAGATAATAAAATAAATGTTTCAATGAGTTTAGATATAAATAATTATTTAATTCCTGCAGATTATTATAATTCTTTAAAAGAGTTTTTTAAAGTTGTAATTGAAAAACAGAATGAAAAAATTGTATTAAAGAAAATTTAAAAAATGAGAAATTCTATACTATTTTTATTGCTATTTTCAATTAATTTATTTTCTCAAAATGCAGAGTTAGGAAAAGTAACCAAGTCAGAATTAGAAGAGAAATTTTGCCCAAACGATTCATCTGCAGTAGCTGCAATTCTATTTGAAAAAGGAATGACTTTTTTCGATTATGATCAAGATGATGGGTTTGTGTTAAGAACTATTATAGAAATAAAGATAAAGATTTATAAGAAAGAGGGATTTGAATATGCTAATAAGTCAATATCCTTTTATGAAGGAGGTTCTAAAAAAGAATCTGTTTTGATAAATAAGGCAATCACTTATAACTTGGTAAATGGAGTTATTGAAAAAACCAAATTAAGGAGTGAAGGGGAGTTTGTAGAAAAAATTAATAAATTATGGAGTGTAAAAAAAGTTACTATGCCCAATGTGATAGAAGGTTCTATTGTTGAATATTCCTATACAATAAAATCTCCATATATAAATAATTTAGTTGATTGGGATTTCCAAAAAAAAATACCTGTTAATAGATCTGAATACCAAGTTTCTACACCTGAGTATTTTGTTTATAATTCTCATGTTAAAGGTGATTTAATTCCTAATGAAGAAAAAAGATCAAGGCAGAATACCATAATATTATATGATAGAGAAGTTGCTGTTGGATTGAATCAAGAAAAATCACCACCTCAAAAAGTTGATTTTCAAGAAAATACAGTTATTTATTCGTTATCAAATATTAAAGCATTAAAAGATGAAAAGTATGTTGATAATATTAGTAATTATTCGTCTTCAATAAGTCATGAGCTAATTTCAGTTCAATATCCTAACCGTCCTTTTAAAAACTATGCAACTAGTTGGGAGGATGTAGCAAAAAGTATTTATGAAAATGAAGATTTCGGAAATCAGTTGAGTAAAAATAATTATTATGAAGTAGATATAAAAAATCTAATGCAAGGAATAAATTCAAAAGATGAAAAGATAAATATTATATACAGTTATGTTAAAGACAGAATGAATTGGGATAAGATTTATAGTGTATTTTGTAGAGAGGGAGTTAAGAAAGCATTTGAAGAAAAAACAGGAAATTCAGCAGAAATAAATTTGATTTTAGTTTCTATGTTACGTTATGTAGGCATTGAAGCAAATCCTGTTTTAATTAGTACTCGTTCAAACGGTGTGTCACTATACCCTTCTAGAACTGCTTTCAATACGGTAATAGTTAATGTTTTACACGATGGTAAGAATATTCTGCTAGATGCAACAAATAAATACTCAATTCCAAATATACTTCCAACACAAGATTTAAATTGGTTTGGAAGATTAATTACTAACGATGGGAACTCACATTTGATTGATTTAATGCCAAAAGTAAGTTCTTTGGATATTGTAAATGGAATAGCCACAATAGAAAATAATGGTAAAATATCAGGACAGATAAGGCAACAACTTTACGATTACAATGCTTTCAATTTTAGGAATAATAAGAGTATTTTGTCTAAAGAAATATATTTAGATGATAAAGAAAAATACTATAAAAATATTGAAATTGATAATTACGAAAGAGAAAATGATGCAGATTTATCAAAGCCTATTATTGAAAAGTATAAATTTATAAATGAAGGAGCAGTAGAAATTATAGGAGATAAATTGTATTTTTCACCGATGCTTCATTTTATTTTGACCGAAAATCCTTTTAAGCAAGAAGATAGAAGTTATCCAGTTGACTTTAGTTATCCAACTAAAAATAAGTATTCATTTAATATAACTATACCAGAAGGATACATTATTGAGAGTTTACCCTCTCAGGTTTCATATACAACAAATAATGAATATACAAGTTTTAAATATCAAGTATCAAATTCTGATAAAAGCATTCAAGTTTCAGTTAATTTTGAAATAAATTCCCCTATAATTCCTGCTGAACATTACAATTCCTTAAAAGAATTTTTTAAACTAGTAATTGATAAGCAAAACGAAAAAATTGTGCTAAAAAAGACGTAAGATATGAAAAATTCGCTGTTATTTTTTTTACTCTTTTCAATTAATTTATTTTCTCAAAATATAGAATTGGGTAAAGTTACCAAGTCAGAATTAGAAGAGAAATTTTGCCCAAACGATTCGTCTGCAGTAGCTGCAATTTTATTTAATAAAGGTAAAGTAAGTTTCAATCTTGATGGAGAATTTGAGATGATTACTGAAGTTGAAGTAAAAATTAAAATTTATAAAAAAGAAGGTTATAAATGGGGTAATGAGCAAATACCATTTTATGTTGGCAATTCAAAAGTTGAGACTGTAACTTTTTCAAACGCGATTACTTATAATCTTGTAAACAATGAAATACAATTAACAAAAGCAAAATCAGAAAATCAATTTACCGAAGAAAGGGATAAAAATTTTAAAATTAAGAAACTTACTATGCCTAATGTTAAAGAAGGTTCTATAATTGAATATAAGTACACTATAAAGACTCCTTATATTTCAAGTATTAGAGATTGGAAGTTTCAAAAAAGAATACCAGTAAACTATTCTCAATTTACCACAGATATTCCAGAATATCTGTTTTATAATGTTCATTCAAAAGGGTCATTTATTTTTAATGAAACAAAAGATAAATTAAGTAAATTTATAAGTATGAATATAAGAAGAAGTAGTTGGGAATATCAAACAAACTCAATGGTTAATCCTTATAGTCATAAAGTTGATCAAATAAGTTACTTAGATAATCGAACAGTTTATAGTCTTGAAAATATTCCAGCTATTAAAGATGAATTATTTGTTAATAATATAAATAATTATTCATCCTCCATTGAACATGAAATAGCAGGAATTAAGCTACCAAATTCTGATTATGAAACTTTTTTGGTTTCTTGGGATGATATTGTTAAAAATATTAATAAAAGTGAATATTTTGGTGAGCAACTTAATAAGATAAATTACTTTGAAGAAGATTTAAACTCTTTATTGAATGGTTTAGATTCGGCAAATGAAAAGGCAGAAGCAATATTTAAATTTGTTCAGTCAAGAATGAATTGGAACGAATATTATGGATATTATTGTGATGAAGGAGTAAAAAAAGCTTACCAAAGTAAGGTTGGGAACTATGCTGAAATAAATTTAATGTTAGTTGCATTATTGCGATATGCTAATCTTGATGCTAATCCAGTGTTAGTAAGTACCAGGCCAAATGGTGTTAAAATTTTTCCAAGTAGAAAAGCATATGATATCGTAATTGCGTCAGTACTAATTGATGGTGATTTGATATTTATGGATGCAACAAGCAAAGATACTTCATTAAAAATAATACCAACTAGAGATTTAAATTGGTTTGGTAGATTGGTAAAGAAAGATGGAACATCGGATTTAGTTGATTTAATGCCGAAAGATTCTTCTTTAGATGTTGTTAATTTTGTAGCAAATATTGATAATACTGGTAAAGTTATAGGTAAAGTAAGAGAACAATATTTAGATTATAAAGCATTAAAGTTTAGAGAAGATTTTTTTGGTCAAACAAATGATTTTTTAATTCAAAAAATAGAGAAACAATATAAGGGTGCAGAAATCAATGATTATGATTTAATTAATGATAAGAACACCGAGGAGAGTATTATTGAAAAATATTCAATAATAGAAACAAATTCAGTAGAGAGTATAGGAAATAAAATCTATTTTTCTCCTATGTTGCATTTTGTAATGTCAGAAAACCCTTTTAAACAAGAGTTTAGAGAATATCCAATTGATTTCTCATTTCCATATAAAGATAAATATATGACTAGTCTTACAATTCCAGAAGGCTATCAAGTAGAAAGCTTGCCAAGTAATATTGCAATTGCTATGGATAAAAAATATGGTAGTTTTAGTTATACAATTTCTAATGAAAATGATAAAATTCAGCTTATGATGGTTTTAGAAATTGCAACTTCAATAATACCAGCAGAAGATTATGATATTTTGAAAGAATTTTTCAATAAAGTAATTGATAAGCAAAACGAAAAAATTGTGCTAAAAAAGATATAACATGAACCTAAAAAACTCCCAACTAGAAGTCGACAACTGGATTAAAAACCATGGAGTTCGTTACTTTAACGAATTGACCAATATGGCACAACTTACAGAAGAAGTTGGTGAAGTGGCACGTATTATTGCACGTCGTTATGGCGAACAATCCGAAAAGGAAAGTGATAAAAACAAAGACCTTGGCGAAGAACTTGCAGATGTGGTTTTCGTAGTCTTATGTCTTGCTAACCAAACAGGAATTGACCTTCAATCCGCGTTTGATAAAAAAATGGATTTAAAAACCAATCGCGACCACGATAGACATCATAATAATGAGAAACTTAAGTAGTATTAAGACTAGAGTATTAAGAATTAAGACTTCAGAAAATTGGATTTAAGACTTCAACAATCAACAATTAGCAATCAACAATCAACTATAAAAATCACTGGTTCCAAATCGGAAACCAATAGGTTATTATTGTTGCACGCTTTGTATCCAAATATTTCATTAGAAAACACCTCAAATTCCGATGATTCTGAAGTAATGTTGAAAGCACTTGTATCAAATTCACGACTAATTGATGTGCATCACGCTGGAACAGCCATGCGATTTCTTACAGCTTTTTTTGCTATTCAAGAAGAAAAAGGAGTTGTGCTAACTGGTTCTTCTAGAATGAAAGAACGTCCAATGAAGATTTTGGTAGAAGCACTTAAACAACTTGGAGCAGAAATAACTTATGAAGATAATGAGGGATTTCCTCCAATAAAAATTCAAGGAAAAAAGTTAACGAAAAGTAAAGTTTCACTTCCAGCAAATGTTAGTAGTCAATATATATCCGCATTATTACTAATCGCGCCAAAACTAGAAAACGGATTGGAATTGACCTTAGAAGGAGAAATTACATCTATTCCATACATCAAAATGACTTTAGCATTGCTAAATGAAATCGGCGCAACAACTTCATTTGTAGAAAATAAAATAATTGTAAAACCTCTGCAATCTGCAATCTGCAATCTGCAATCTGTTGAATCCGATTGGTCATCAGCGTCTTATTGGTATTCTATTGTCGCACTTTCAGAAATTGGAACACAAATCACACTTTCAAGTTACAAACAAAATAGTCTTCAAGGCGATTCGGTATTATCGAAGATATACAAAGACTTCGGAGTTGAAACCATTTTCAATACCAATAAATCAATTACAATTTTAAAATCTGCTACCTGCAATCTGCAATCTGTAATCTGTAATTTAAACAACTCTCCAGACATTGCACAAACCATTGCAGTAACTTGTTTTGGATTAGGAATTGGCTGCAATCTAACAGGCTTGCACACACTAAAAATTAAAGAAACCGATAGATTAGAAGCGTTAAAAACAGAACTTTCAAAGCTAGGAGCAAACATTTCTGTGACAGATGATTCTCTAACAATCCAACAATCTAATACTCTAAATTCCAATATAGCAATTGCAACCTATCAAGATCATAGAATGGCAATGGCATTTGCACCTTTAGCACTAAAAACGTCATTAATTATTCAAGATGCAGAAGTAGTTTCTAAATCGTATCCAACTTTTTGGGACGATTTAAAAAGTATTGGTTTTCAATTAGAAGAAGTGTAATTAACGTTTTACAATTTGAATTCGTTCCATAATTAAACTACTTTTTTCTGAAGATATTGGAATAGAATTGCCGTTTTTCATATCCAACCAGCCACCATCCGATTTATTGAACGAACTAACTTCATCAAAATTGACAATGTAAGATTTATGAGTTCTTAAAAAACGCTTGTCTTTTAATAAAATTTCTTCAAAATTTTTCAGATTACGGCTTACCATATGTTTGCTTTTATCTTGCATATAAATTTCAGAATAAGAACCTTCACCTTTGATATAAACAATGTCTGAAATTTTTATAAGTATCAAGGTATTTCCTGATGGAACAGCAATTTTTTCAAAAAATTCATTTTGAATATTTTCAGCTAATGCTTTAAATTGAAGTGATTTTTGACGTTCCATTCTTGAAATCGCATTTATTAATTCTTCAGGAATGATTGGTTTTAAAAGATAATCTAAAGCTGATAGTTTAAATGCTTGTATAGCATACTCATTGTAAGCAGTTGTGAAAATTATTGAAAAATTGATTTCTTTTTCATCAAAAAAATCAACCAATTCCAATCCACTATGACCAGGCATTTCAATATCAAGAAGTACTAAATCTGGATTGAATTTGCGTATAGCTTTTACTCCTTCAGGTAAATTTTCGCATTCAGCCACAAGTTCAACTTCGGGACAGTATTCTTGTAAAAGTAGTGAAAGCGACACACGAGCTCTTTTTTCATCATCAATTATAATAGCCTTCATAATATATTAATTTATTGGAATTTCAATAACAACTGTTGTTCCTTGTGATTGTTGACTTTGGTTCATTTTATCAATGAAATCAATTGTTATTTTGTTTTTATTATTCTTGTTTAATAGGTCAATTCTGTTTTGCATGGCGTTTGTTGCAAACGAATTATGATTTTTATTCTTTATGGCATTTAATTCAGCACTTTTTTGTCTTCCAATACCATTATCATCGATTTCAATTATTATTTTATCGCCATTTTTAGAAAAAGCAATTAATAGTTTTTTCAAACCATTTTTGTGAAGTAATCCGTGTTTAACAGCATTTTCTATATAAGGTTGCAACAACATAGAAGGGATTTTGTGCTCTAAATCGGAAATGTTTTCGGTATTAATTTCGTATTCAAAATCCTTGTCAAACCTAGCTTTTTCAATATCTAGATACAAACTCATAGTAGTAATTTCTTCATTTATAGAAATAAATTCTTTTTCAGTCATTTCTAAAATATTTCTAGTTAGAGAAGAAAACTTTGACAAATAATTAACCGCTTGCTTTTTATCATTTGCTAAAATATAGGATTGAATCGTGTTTAAAGCATTGTAAAAGAAATGCGGATTCATTTGCGATTTTATAGCTTTTATTGTCGACAAGTTAAGGTTTTTTTCTAGCTCGTTTTTTTGTAATAAGATTTCATTTTGTTTCTCAATTTTTCTAATCTGATACTTGTAAAAAGTAAAGAAAAGTAATAGCAATAGAAGACTTGATATGAAAATAAAGAAATAACTCAACCAAAAGGGTTTTTTAATTTCAAACTTTATTTGCTGAAAATCAATTTTTTGGTTGTTGTAATTTAAAGCTAATAGAATTGTATAATTTCCTGATGATAAAGCAGAAAGTTTTAAGTTTTTGGTAGCTGCATCAAGTATTTTCCAATCAGAATCATTTATTTTATAAAATACTGAATAACTTTCGTTAGGAATAAACGAAAGTGTTGAAAAGTTAATACTAATATCATTTTCATCGGGTTGCAATAATAAAAATTTATTAAGTTCTCTTTGCTTTCCATTAACTTGAATTTCGTTTATGAATAATTTTGGTTTTGGATAATTGCCAATTTCTTTTCTGTTTTTAATTACAATTCCTTTAGAAGTAGCAAAAAAAAGTTTGTTGTTTTTTAAAATTACATCTGTGGCTTCAATGTCACTACTTAAAGACAAAACCTTTTGAACTTCACCGGAAATAAAATTAAATTCATAAACGCTATGAGAAGTAAATAAATAGCAATATTGATTGCAAATAAAAAATTTATTGAAATTCTCGTTAGATAGAAAATAGGGTAATTTTAATGGCGAAACTTCATTAGATGAATTTATAACATACATTTTTTCCGAAGTTGAAAGCCCATATATTTGGTCTTTATATTTTTGAATTTTAATTAAATGTAATGTTTTGTTTTTGTATTTTATTTCTTCGTTTTTTCCATCATTTGTAACAGCTATTAATCCGTTATTTGTTGCGTAATAAATTGTTTTATTTGCAGCATTATACTCTGTTGATTTTCCATTTACTCTTTTTATTAACATGGATTGTCCAAAGCCAGAAAACTCCTTAGATTTATTTTTATTAAAAATAATGTCCCAATCACTTTTTAAATTTTCATCAACAAAAAAGAGTCCAGAAATTCCGCTAGCTGCAAATGAAAAATATTTATGGTCTACTTTTTTAACATCTTTAATAGCAACAGCATAGTCACTTATTATTTTGTTATTCTTTAAAATGTTGAATTTAAAAGAAGTAAAAAAGAGATTATTAGTTATGGTGTCAGCAAAAATTTGACCTGTAGCATGATTGTTTTCCGTTTCAAAAACTTTTTCTGTTACAAGTTTTTTTAAATTCAATTTGTAAACTAAATCTTTCTCTGCTCCAATATAAATTTCGTTTTTACCAAGAGATAATGTTAACGGTCTTGGTTGTATGTCAATGTAATTATTTTCGAAATCTTCAATAAATAAAATTCCTTTATTTAATGTTGAAATCCAATAATTTTTGTGATTATCTCTAAAAAGGTAAGAGATATTTTGGTCTCCAAAATAGGTGATAGTTTCTTTAGAGTCTAATTCATTTTTGATAATTCCATTGGTAGTGCAAATCCAAATAGTGTTATTTACAATGGAAGTATTTTGATTAAAATTTGTAGTAGTATTGAGAGCGTTTCTTGTAAATTCGCCATCCTTAAAACTATAATAAATATTGTTTGATTTTGAATTTATAATTAATTTATGGTCCCAATAGTTCATAATTGAACCATTAATTTCGTCATAAAATGCATCAGGTAATATATGTTTAGTGTACTTTTTCGAATCACTAAATTCATACAAATCGGCTCCTAAAACATAAAATTTTTCGGGTGTTGCGTATGAAAAACTAATCTCTTTATCAGAAATATCAATTTTAGATTTTACTTTAAGTGTTTTCAAATCATAAACTAAAACCATGTTAGGTTGTAACAAAAACAATTCATCGTTGATTATTCCAAATCTAAAGTATCCTAGAGAGGTTGGCTGTTTCAATGATTTCAGTACATTTTTTTCAACATAATATAAATAGCCATCAAAATTAGAATACCAAATTCTACCAAAACCATCTTCTGCTAGACAAGAACCTGATTTAGAAGTTTGTTCATCAGAAGTAAATGTTTTAAATGTAGAACCATCATAACGACAAATTCCTTTCCCAGTAGCAAACCACATAAATCCTTTACTATCTTGAAAAATATCGTAAACACTATTAGAAGGTAAACCAGAAGTTTTATCAATAGAAACATAAAACGGATTTTGACAAAAGCCAAAAAGCGAGAAAAAGAAAATTACTACTATATAAATGTGTTTCAACTTCAATTGAATTTAAACAAATGTAATAAATACGAAACTAAATTTAAAGATGAGTTTACCAAACCTTGTTTTTGATTTACGAAGAAAGATGTGGTTAACTGAAAAGCTTGTTTGGTAAACTGCTTCATTTTAAGATAGATAATCAAAATACTTTTGACCAAACTTTATAAAACAACTTAATTATGAAAACAAAATTACTAATATTGTTATTATTCGCCTTCTCTTTTGGAAATGCCCAAATAAATTTTTCTGAAGGATTTGAATCGGGTACATTTCCTTCTGGCTGGATGAATAATAATTTTTCTATAAACAATACAAGTTCTTGTTCGGGAACTTACGGTTGTACCTTTACCACATTTGGAGCAGGCTCAGGAGCAGAAGTTTCATCTCCAACTTACGTTTCAAATGGCGGTTCAATTTCAGTTTCATGTGATTATAAAAGAAACAGCAGTGCTGGAAGTGGTATTCTATATCTTCAATATTATAATTTCACTACAAGTTCATGGGTGAATATTTCAGTAGTTTCAACCGATTCAACGATTTGTACTACTGTTTCAGGTACAATTCCAGCAGGTACAATTCCAGCTGGAAATAATGTAGCGTTTAAAGTTTACTTGTATGCATCCAATAACAATGCTATGATTTTTAAAATGGATAATTTTACTGCAATAGAAAATGTTCCACAGAGCATTGCTCAGTATAATTTTGATAATAGTTACACTAATATTAGTGGGAATGCACCTTTTTCAAGTTCAGGCGGAACTACTTTTGATGTTGACCGTCACGGAAATGCAAATGGAGCATTAGTTCTTTTCAATACAGGTTCAACAGCTACTATACCAAATTTGCCTTATGGATCAAGTAGTAGAACGATATCAGTTTGGGCAAAAACATTTACTTTAAATACTACAATAAATTATGTATTTCATTATGGAAATGCTGCTAATGGAAATGGATGTGCCTTTAGACCAAGTTCCAATCTTTATTTCGCTAACGGAAGTGCAAGTATTCAACCTAGTGCGACTAGTGTAAATGCAACTTGGTATCATTTTGTATGTACTTATGACGGAACCACTGCAAAAATATACCGAAATGGAACTTTGCTTTCATCAGCGCCTTTAACTTTTAACACAGCAAATAATACTAATATATTTAAACTTGGATTATCTGAAGATGGTTTTACAGGTTATTTCAATGGCGCCATCGACGATTTGAAAATTTATAATTACGCATTATCTCAAGCAGACATAACTAGCTTATATAACAACAATTCTTTGAGTTTTGAAAACTTTAATTCAAACAATTTAGAAGTTTCACTTTATCCAAATCCAGCTAATGATATTTTAAATATTGAAACAACTTTAGAATTAAAATCGATTGAAATTTTCAATATTCAAGGACAAAAAGTTTTGGAATCAAATCAAAAGCAAATCAATGTCTCTAATTTGTCTTCAGGAATGTATTTAGTTAGAATTCAAGATTTAGAAAACAATTTAGTAACTAAAAAAGTAATCATTAATTAAAAGTATCATGAAAAAAATAATTTTTATTTCAATCATCGCATTAACATTAATTTCATTTAATACTTCTTCTAATGCTATTTCAAAAATAGAGAAGTTAGAATTGGTTTCAGAAAAATTTGATATCAAAATAAAAAATGACACCGATAACGAAGTTAAAGTTATCAATGCAGGAAGTGGTGGAAGTTATTCCTTAACCAAAGGAGCAACAACAACAATCAAAATGGAAGAAGGTGACAAACTTCACTATTATGAAAAAGGAAAAAAAGGAGCATTAATTCTAACAGCTTCAAAAGATATGCATGGAAAAGTTCAACTGTTAAGTAAGATTTAAAGATAAGTAGTTTTTTAGTTTTTTTTCTTGGCGTTGTCAAGTAAAATGGGAGATTTATAAAATAAACCCCTTTTTACTTGACAACGCCTATTTCACAATCGTATATTTGCACTCGATTTAATTTTTATGATTTCAATATCTAAAATTTAATATCTAATATCTAAAATTTAATTATGAAATTATCTCATTTTCAATTCAATTTACCAGTAGAATTACTTGCTGAATATCCAGCAGAAAACCGTGACGAATCTCGTTTAATGGTTATCGACAGAAAAAAAGGAACTATCGAACATAAAATGTTCAAAGACGTTATCGATTATTTCGGTGATGGCGATGTAATGATTCTTAACAACACCAAAGTTTTTCCAGCACGTATGTATGGAAACAAAGAAAAAACAGGTGCAAGAATTGAAGTTTTCTTGTTAAGAGAACTTAATGCAGAGCAACGTCTTTGGGATGTTTTAGTTGATCCTGCTCGTAAAATCAGAATTGGAAACAAATTATATTTTGGAGATGATGATTCATTAGTTGCTGAAGTAATCGACAATACAACCTCTCGTGGAAGAACTTTACGTTTCCTTTACGATGGTTCTTACGAAGAATTCAGAAATAAATTAACAGAACTTGGAGAAACTCCAATCCCAAAATACATTAATCGTGAAGTAACAGAAGAAGATGCAGAACGTTACCAAACCATCTATGCAAAAGAAGAAGGTGCAGTAGCAGCTCCAACTGCTGGTTTACACTTCTCAAAACACCTTTTGAAAAGATTAGAAATCAAAGGAGTTGACTTTGCAGAAGTAACGCTTCACGTAGGTTTAGGAACTTTCAATCCAGTTGAGGTTGAAGATTTATCTAAACACAAAATGGATTCAGAAGAATTAAAAATTAATCAATTAGCTTGTGATATTGTAAACAATGCCAAAGCTAAAAAGAAAAGAATCTGTTGTGTAGGAACAACTTCAATGCGAGCTATAGAAAGTTCAGTTTCATCACAAAGAACATTAAATCCGTTCGATGGTTGGACAAACAAATTCATTTTTCCACCATACGATTTCAGTATTGCAGATGCAATGATTACTAATTTTCATACACCAAAATCAACATTATTAATGATGATTTCTGCGTTCTGTGGACACGATTTAATGAAAAAAGCATACGAAGAAGCTATCAAAGAAGGTTATAAATTCTATTCTTATGGCGACGCAATGTTGATAATATAATATGAACTTGTTTCAAATTCCTATAATAAATCTCATCAGTAATGGTGAGATTTTTTTTTGGAGCGAATGGTTCGAGCATTTTTACTCCCGAATCCTCGGGACCATTTTCCTGCTGCAGAAACTCGCTTTTTTCTAATGTTGCATGAGGTTCTCGAAGGCAACATTAGAAAAAGAGCTCAAACAATTTCAGCATCAGGGCTAGTTGGCAATTGTCTTACATCAAATCAACTTTCACAACACAAACTTTTAAACGACTAAACTTTTAAACTTTTAAACTTTTATCTACATTTACACCACAAACAAATTTCACAATGACCTTTCAAAATACACTAGAATTCGCAAAACAATTAGATTCACAAGACGAATTAAAAAAATACAGACAAGAATTCATTTTTCCACAACATGATGGTAAAGACGTGATTTACTTCACAGGAAATTCATTGGGTTTACAACCAAAGTCTGCAAAAACCTATGTCGATGAGGTAATGAACGATTGGGCAAACCTAGCGGTAGAAGGTCATTTCTATGCAGATAAACCTTGGTGGGATTATCAAGAACGTTTTGCAGAACCATTAAGCAAAATTGTAGGAGCAAAACCTTCAGAAGTTGCGGTAATGAACACGTTAACAATCAATTTGCATTTATTGATGGTTTCGTTTTATCGTCCAACCAAAACACGTTATAAAATTATCTGCGAAGAAAAAGCATTTCCGTCAGACCAATATATGTTTCAATCGCAAGTCAATCATCACGGATTTAATCCTGAAGATGCAATTGTCGAAATCAAAAGACGCGAAGGCGAACACAACATTCGTTTAGAAGACATTTTAGCCAAAATTGAAGAAGTAGGAGATGAGCTAGCTTTAGTATTATTTGGCGGCGTAAATTATTACACAGGTCAAGTTTTCGACATGAAAACCATCACCGAAGCTGGACACAAAGTAGGAGCAAACGTAGGTTTCGACCTAGCACACGCAGCAGGAAATATAAAATTAGAATTACACGATTGGAATGTAGATTTCGCGGCATGGTGTTCATATAAATACATGAATTCAGGACCTGGAAATGCTTCAGGTGTTTTTGTTCATGAAAAGCACCATCATTCTAATTTACCAAGATTTGCAGGTTGGTGGGGACACAACAAAGAAAGACGTTTCAAAATGGAACCAACTTTCGATCCAGTTCACGGTGCTGACGGATGGCAAGTTTCTAATTTACCAATTCTTTCTTTAGCACCATATTTAGCATCTGTAGAACAATTTGCTGAAGTTGGAATGGATAAACTAATAGCAAAAAGAAATCAAATCACAGCTTATTTAGAGTTCATTCTTCACGAAATAGACAAAGAAGTTGATAGCACATTTGAAGTAATTACTCCATCAAATCAAGAAGAAAGAGCTTGTCAATTATCTGTTTTTCTTCATGGAGAAGGCAGAAGTTTGTTTGATTATTTAATGAGCAACGGAGTAATAACAGATTGGCGTGAACCAAACGTAATTCGCCTCGCTCCAGTGCCATTATATACTTCATATGAAGATATGTATAACTTTGGACAGATTTTGAAACAAGGTATTTTAGAAAATAGATAAAATATAGATCTTAATAGTTTTATAAACCAGTTAGGTTTAGTAATAAATTCCTTGATTGATTATGCTCTTATAAATATGTTATGAAAATAATTATAATCATACTGATAAACCTGTTTTTCTTGAATGGAAGTTCGCAAACATGCGATACATTCATAGAGCAAACCGCATTTGAATATTATAAGAAAGAAATTTTACCGAAAAATTCCATAAAAAAGAGATTTAAAATAACTGAAAACCTCTCGCGTATCTTCTATTTAGATGCTAGCTGTCTTAAAAATAAAATCTATAACGAAAAAGATATTGTCCCAGTTCCAAGTTTAAAGTATCGCCAAGGATATAGATTCAATTTTAAAGAAGACAAAAAACTTTTTAGAAAAGTAAAATCTATCAACAAATTTTCAAATAATGAAAGTTATGTAGAAGTTTCAGTAGCTTATAAGTTTGATAACAGATTTTTTGTTGTTATTAGAGAGTTTATAGGAGCTCACGGAAAGACATATACTTTTGAATTCGATGAGAAAGGAAATATGATTGATTATTGTTTGTCATCAGAGTCTTTGAATTTAACTGTTTATTAAATTACAAAATGTCTTTATCATAAAAAAAGGAATCTCGCTACAATTGTAACGAGATTCCTTTTTTAATCTGTGAAAATCTGTGAAATCCGTGGCGAAAAATTATGCCAAAACCAAATTAGGAATTTCTATTTCACTCAATTCCAATTGATATTGTTTTATCTGATTCTGAATTTTAGTTCTTTCGTTTTTAAAGAATTCCGTTGTATCAAATAGGTTTTGATAATAGTTAATTCCCTCTAATAAATTATTCTTAAACGAATTCCATTTTTTAATTTGACCAGCCGAAAGTTCGTTGGTGTATTCAGAAATCTCGTTTCTTAAATATTCAACATACATTCTTAATTCTTTTATAAAAACATTCGGACGATTGGCGTCGGTCATAACATTCGCATTTCCATAAATATGTTTTACCATATCAGCCAAAGAAATTTCTCTGTCGAAATAAGCTAAATTTGGTCCAGGACAAATCACAATTCCTTGTTGTTGTCCTTTTATTTGAATGTCATTTTCTAAGTAAGCAGCGTTTACTAATCCAACGCAAAGACATGCTTTTTCAGTAATTTTGTTTTTGATTTTATCAAATTCAGTTAATGAAATTTCGTCTTTTATTACTTCCAATTCTTCCAATTTTATATCTTGGTATTTCTTCGAAGCCATGCACAAACCTTTGTCGTCGTGTTCTTTGCTTAAAGCTAAAAGTCGTTTTGGACAAGAACTTCCAGCATTATTTTCGTCAATTCTTTTTTGTTTCCAATATTCATTTGAAGTTCCTCTAACCGAATTAAACGGAACGCCAAGTGGTGAAATATTGCTCAAATAAAAATCGTCTTCTTTTGCATTAGCCAATAAAGCTCTAGTTTCATTATCAAGCGAAGTTGCTTCTGGAACCAACAAAAATGGAGAACCCCAACCAATTGAATCTAAATTGTAATTCTCTAATAAAAATTCATGTTCTTCAGCTGTTCCAACTCCACCTTGAGCCGTGATTTTTAATGCTAATGGTTTTTCCGGAACAGGCATTTCTTTTTGTCCTAAAGCTTTCACCAATAAATCATGAGCCGATTGCACCAATTGATCTTTCTTTTGCTTGAATTCTTCCAAAATTGGTCCCATCAAATATCCATCAGTAGCAAATGCGTGTCCGCCACAATTTAAACCCGACTCGATTCTGTATTCCGAAACCCAAAGTCCTTTTTTAGCCAAGAAATTCCCTTGAATCATAGCCGAACGGAAATCACTCACTTTCAAAATAATTTTCTTTTTCAAATCAGAGTTTAAATCAGGGAAAAAGTCTTTAAAATTTTCAAAATAGCTATACAATCTCGGATTCATTCCTGCAGAAAGTACAACTGATGAAGTCAAATTACTATTGGCAAATCCGCGAAGTGCTGCGTGAGCATCGTTGAATTCTACTGGCAATTGATTGTTTTTATCAAAATTATCTTTATCAACTTTAGTCATAATGTTTACATCAATATCACCAGGAGCAAGATGCTGTTCTAAATAACTTTTGATAGTTTCCTTAATTGTAATCCCATCGTCAATAAAACCTTGTAATCCTTTTTTTAAATCTGATTTATTTGGCAACATGGCAATATAATTCTCCAATGAAGTTTTGCTTTCCGCTAATTCATTTTTGAAATTTTCAAACTTTTCTTTAACGATAGTATCAACGAAATTCAAGTAATGTGTAATTCTTTCAGCTCTATAATCGTTAAACTTTTGTGTAATTTCTTGATAAGGTTGTTCAAATTTTTCGCTGTAAAACGCTCTCATTTTTTCAATAATTTCATCATCTGTTATCGAAATCACCGACGATATTCCATACTGAGCTACACGAATCGGACTATCAATAGTGTATGCCAATCCCATAACCGGAATATGAAAAGTATGTGCATTTATTTTATTCATACCTATAATAATTATTAATAATTGTAATCGCCAAAGATGACTTTTTTAGCTTGTAAAAAAGATGACAATTATCATATGTATATTTTGATTTGATGAAAAAATAGTTTCAAAAAAATACTTTAAACACTAACTTTGCTGCTTTCAAACTTTGAAACTATCAAAATGACTAAACAAGAGATAATAAATACTTTCGATCCATCACAACCAGGATTAGCTGATGCAACTATTTTCGGATTACCATTTTCATCAGAACAATCAGAAATCATAATAATTCCTGTGCCTTGGGAAGTAACTGTAAGTTATGGAGCTGGTGCTTCAGAAGGTCCAGAAGCTGTTTTGGATGCTTCTTTTCAAGTGGATTTGAATCATCAAGATTTTCCAGAATTATGGAAACTCGGAATGTATTACGCAGAAATTCCAGATTCATGGAAAACCAATTCTGATAAATACAAAGCATTAGCTCAACCCATTATAGAAGCTTTGGAAGACGGTCAAGATGTGTCTGAAATTACTGCATTGAAAGCCGATTTAGATAAAATAAATACTGTTTGTAGAGATTTGCATTCAGAAGTTAAAGAAACTGTTTTGCATTGGATGAACCAAGGTAAAAAGGTCGTTCTTCTTGGAGGTGACCATTCAACACCACTTGGTTATTACGAAGCTTTGGCAACAAAACACGATAATTTCGGAATTTTACACCTTGATGCGCACATGGATTTGCGTATTGCCTACGAAGGTTTTACTTATTCGCACGCATCAATTATGTACAATGCTTTACAAATCCCAAAGATTTCTAAAATCGTTCAAGTTGGAATTCGCGATTTCTGCGAACAAGAAGTTGACGTTGTAAAATCACAAAACGGAAGAGTTTTAGTTCACACAGATTCCGATTTGAAAAAAGAAACTTTTGAAGGAATGACTTGGGCACAACAATGTGATGCCATCATAGTTTCATTACCACAAAAAGTGTGCATTTCATTTGATATCGACGGTATGTATCCATGGTATTGCCCAAACACAGGAACTCCAGTTCCAGGAGGATTTTCATTTGAACAAGCAACTTATTTATTCAACAAATTATCCGAAAGTGGTAAAGAAATCATAGGTTTCGATTTAGTAGAAGTTGCTCCAGGCGAAAATGACGATTGGGATGGAAATGTAGGGGCAAGAATGTTGTTTCACATGTGTGGCGTTCTTGCAAAAAATAATGGATTGAATGTTGGGACAAAAATAGAGTTTCCAAGAAAGTAAGTTTTAGGAAACGTTAAATTAAACACCTTAAAAAACTTATCAGCTAGTAATAACGTACCTTTAAAAAAATATAAAAAATTATATATGAGGAATTTATTAGTTTCGGTAACAATTTTAGGAATGATGTTTTTTACTTCTTGTAAAAATTCAGACAAATCTGGTGTTGTAGATTCAGAAAAACAAGTTGTTATTGATTCAATGAAAGTTGTAGCAGAAAAACAAAGAATTATTGATTCGATGAAAGTTGACGCTGCTAAAATCGCAAAAGAGAAAGAAGTAATTGTAGTTAATAATACTACAAAAACTCAGTCATCAGGAGCAACAACAACATCAACAACAAAAAGAAAAGGTTGGAGTGGAGCAGCAAAAGGCGCTGTAATTGGTGCTGGAGTTGGTGCAATAACTGGTGCAGCGATTAGCAAGAAAAAAGGAGAAGGTGCCATTATTGGCGGACTTGCTGGAGCTGGAGTTGGCGCTGGAACAGGAGCAATAATTGACAGTAGTAAAAAATAAAATTTTAAAATAAAATTTTTAAAATCCGCAGCAGTAATTGTTGCGGATTTTTTATTTAACTTTGAGTTTTATCTTACTTTATGAAAAAATTCAAAAAAGCATTACTTATTTTTGTTGCACTACTACTTCTAATTGCACTTTCACTTTACATTTATCTTCAAACAACAAAACCTCAATACGAAGGTGAAGTTGACATAAAAAACATTTCTAAAAACACAGAAGTTTTCTTTGACGAATATGGAATTCCACATATTTATGCTGCTAATCAAACCGATGCTCAAGTAGTTTTAGGTTATGTTCATGCGCAAGATAGATTATGGCAAATGGAATTGTTACGTAGAATTGCCGCTGGCAGATTATCGGAACTTTTTGGGAATAAAGTTTCTAAAACAGATATGTTTTTTGTTGGTTTAGGTATTGATGAAAATTCTGAAAAAGCTGTAGCTAATATTGATAAAAATTCAGAAAGTTATAAATTATCAATGGCTTATCTTGATGGAATAAATCAATACATTGAAAACGGAAAAACTCCAGTTGAATACACTTTATTAGGATTAGAAAAGAAACCATTTACTCTAAAAGATGTTTATAATATCTTCGGATTTATGTCATTTAGTTTTGCAATGGCTCAAAAAACCGATCCTTTAATGACCGACATTCGTGATAATTTAGGTTCAGAATATTTGAAAGATTTTGGACTTGATGGTTCTTTTGGTGCTGTTCAATTAAAAAGTTTTGAAGGCACTCGAGGCAAAGCCGAACTGAGCGAAGCTAAAATTTCTAATTATTCCGAGATTTCTAAACAAGTAGCCAGTATTTTAGATAATTCACCAGTTCCAGCATTTATTGGAAGTAATAGTTGGGTAATTGGTTCACAAAAAACCAAAAATGGAAAAGTAATTTTTGCAAACGATCCTCATATCGGTTTTGCACAACCTTGTACTTGGTATGAGGCACATATTTCTTGTCCAGATTACGAAATATATGGCTATTATTTGGCTGGAACTCCATTTCCACTTTTAGGACATAATCGTGACTATGCTTATGGATTAACGATGTTTGAAAACGACGATATAGATTTGTTTCAAGAGGAAATTAATCAGAAGAATGAAAATCAATACAAGTATAAAAATGAGTTTTTAGATTTTAAGAATCGAAAAAAAACCATCAAAGTAAAAGACAGTTCCGATATTGTTTTAAATATTAAGGAAAGCATTCATGGACCCATTATGAATGGAGTTTTGAATACTATTTCTACTGACAAACCTATTGCACTTTCGTGGATTTATACGCAGCAAAAAAATCAAATTCTTGATGCAGTTTATCATTTAAGTCATTCTAAAAATGTGACTGATTTTAGAACAAATATTGAACTTATTCATGCGCCAGGATTGAACATTATGTATGGCGATGCACAAAATAATATTTCATGGACAGCCGCAGGAAAATTGTATAAATTGCCAAAAAATGTAAATCCGAATTTTATTCTAAATGGAAGTAAAGGTGAAGACGATAAAAAGGAATTCCTAGATTTTTCTAAAAATCCATCAGCTTTAAATCCGAGTTGGAATTATGTATATTCTTCCAATAATCAGACAGAAGCCGTTGATGGTTATTTGTATCCAGGATATTATTTGCCAAAAGATAGGGCAATGAGAATTGAAAGTATTCTTTTTCCAAAAAACAATTGGACTTCTAAGGATGTTGAAAAAATGATTTTGGATAATACTTCAACCAATTCCGCAAAAAATGCCATATCAATTGTTTCAAGTTTGAATACAAATGATTTTTCTCGTTTAGAAAAAGACGCAATGTATTCTTTAGTAAAATGGGATGGTGAAAACGAATTAACTACTATTCAATCAACAATTTATAATAAATTAATCTATAGATATTTAGAAAATACTTTTCAAGACGAATTGGGTAAAGATAAATTTTCGGCGTTGCTTTCAACACATGTAATTAAGCAAATAATTGAACCTCAAGTAGCTAACGAAAATTCAGTTTGGTGGGATAATTCTAAAACTAAAGATAAAAAAGAAACTCGTAAAGAAATTCTAACAAAATCATTTAGAGAAACTGTTGCCGAACTCGAAAAGCAACTTGGAAATGACATTTCAAAATGGACTTGGAATAGGGTTCATACTTTGGAACACGTTCATCCAATTGGTCAAATTGAACTTTTATCTTCATTTTTTAATGTGGGAAAATTTGAAGTAGCAGGAAGCAATGAAGTGATTAATAATTTAGCAATGGGTTTTTCTGCTAATGGAAAATATGAGGTAAAATCTGGACCATCAACAAGAAGAATTATCGATTTTTCTAATGTTGAAAATAGTGTAAGTATTTTGCCAACAGGAAATTCAGGAAATCCAATGAGTAAGCATTATAATGACCAAGCCGAAATGTACAATCAAGGCAAATTCCGAAAAATGAAGATGAATAAGAAAGAGATTATGGAAACATCGACAAAGTTGGTTTTTGTCAGTAAGATGTAAATATAATTCGATAAATTTGCAAAACCGCTTATAAAAAGATAATGCAAACTCCCAAAAAAATAGCCATTGTAGGTTCAGGTTTAGTAGGAACCTTATTGGCAATCTACCTTAAAAAACTTGGTCATACAGTTCATGTTTATGACAGAAGTCCTGATATTAGAAAAATTAATTTTTCAGGTCGTTCTATTAATCTAGTACTTTCTGATAGAGGAATAAAAGCACTAAAAGATGTTGGTTTAGAAGATGAAGTGTTGGGAATAGGTATTCCTGTTGAAAAAAGAGCGATTCATGTTGGCGTGAACACTGTAAATGAACAA
>JAAFHW010000041.1 GCA_013298525.1 Flavobacteriia bacterium | reverse complement strand
TTTGATCAATGGAATGCTTTTATAAGTGTTGCCAAGAATGCTACTTTTCTATTCAATAGAGACTTCATGGAATATCATTCAGATCGATTTCAGGATTATTCATTGATGGTTTTTGATGAAGATAAATTGGTTGCGGTTTTGCCTGCCAATAAGAATGAAAATACAGTTTATTCGCATCAAGGTTTGACTTATGGTGGATTGGTTTTGAGTTCTAAAGCTAAATTAAGTTCAGTTATTTCAATTTTCAAAGGTGTTTTACAATTTTTAAATGAAAATTCGATTGAGAAATTGGTTTTAAAAACAATCCCAAATTTCTATTTAGATTATTTTTCAGATGAATTAGAATATTGTTTGTTTATCACTCAAGCAAAATTGAATAGGAGAGATTCACTTTCTGTAATTGATTTGACTAAGCCTTATTCTATTACAAAAACCAGAAAAGAAAGTATCCGTAGAGGCAAAAAAAATAATTTAATTATTAAAGAAGAATTGAATTTTGAGTTGTTTTGGAACGAAATTTTGATTCCGAATTTAGATAAAAAACATCAAGTAAAACCAGTTCATTCGGTTGAAGAAATTACCTTATTGCAACAACGTTTTCTAAATAATATTCGTCATTTTAACGTGTATGATAAAGATAAAATTGTAGCAGGAACAACTGTTTTTTGTACTGATGAAGTAGCGCATCCACAGTATGTTTCTGGAAATTCAGATAAGAATGAATTGGGAAGTTTAGATTATTTATATCATCATTTAATTACAGAAGTTTATAAAGACAAGCATTTTTTTGATTTTAATAATTCCAATGAAGAGCAAGGAACAAAAATAAATGAAGGTTTGTTGTTTTGGAAAGAAAGTTTTGGAGCCAAAACAGTAATTCAAAATTTTTATGAAGTTCAAACAAAGAATTATTCATTACTAGAATCTGTTTTGATATGATAAAATTCCTCGATTTACAGCAATTAAATTTAGGTTATCAAGAGCAATTTCAAGAAAAAATGAAATTGGTTTTAGATAAAGGTTGGTTTATTTTGGGTGACGAAGTAAAATCATTCGAAACTAATTTTGCCAATTATTGTGGTTCAAGACAATGTATTGGAGTCGGCAATGGTTTGGATGCTTTGGTATTGATTTTTAAGGCTTATATTCAACTTGGAAAGTTACAAAAAGGTGATGAAGTTATCGTTCCAGCAAATACTTATATTGCTAGTATTTTAGCTATTTTACAAGCAGATTTAGTGCCAGTTTTAGTGGAGCCAAAATTGGAAACTTACAACATCAATCCAGATTTAATTGAAGAAAAAATCACATCTAAAACCAAAGCAATTTTGTTAGTTCATTTGTATGGTCAATTGTGTGAAATGGATGAAATTATTGCTATTGGTTATAAACATGACTTGCTCATCATTGAAGATGCTGCA
This sequence comes from Flavobacteriia bacterium, assembly GCA_013298525.1. Lineage (GTDB taxonomy): Bacteria > Bacteroidota > Bacteroidia > Flavobacteriales > Flavobacteriaceae > Flavobacterium. The sequence goes on along the minus strand of JAAFHW010000041.1, from coordinate 20,550 downwards.
CAGGCTCATGGTTTAATTTTTAAAGGAAGTCATACAAGAGCTTTTAGTTTTTATCCAGGTAAAAATCTTGGTGCACTTGGCGATGGTGGTGCTATTACAACCAATGATGATGAATTAGCTAGAGTTCTATTTTCATTGCGAAATTATGGTTCAGAAAAAAAATACCACAATGAATTTGTTGGGATAAATTCAAGATTAGACGAACTTCAAGCGGCCTTTTTAAATGTAAAATTGCCAAATTTAGACGCAGATAACGATAAAAGAAGAAATATTGCCAAACGTTATTTGTCTGAAATTAAAAACGATAAAATAGTTTTGCCAACTTGGGATTTTTCTAATAATCATGTATTTCATTTGTTTGTTGTTCGAACTGAAAACCGTAATGATTTACAAGATTATTTACTAAAAAATGGAATTGAAACGGTTATTCATTATCCAATTCCGCCTCACAGACAACAAGCTTTTAAAGAGTGGAATAATTTATCATTTCCAATTACAAAAAAGATTCATAATGAAGTATTGAGTTTACCAATTAGTCCAATTATGACTAATGATGAAGTTGGTTTTGTGATAGAAATTTTAAATAAATACTAATTGAGTTTTATCAAAGAAATACTATCCAAACCTTTATTCAAAGCTACTTCTTTGAATGCAATAAGTATTTTAATCAAGATTTTTGTTGGATTTATTACTTCTAAATTCATAGCAGTTTTTGTTGGTCCAAGTGGAATGGCTTTGGTTGGAAATTTGAGGAATTTTCTAACAACAACAGAAGCTTTTGCAACACTCGGATTTGAAAATGGAGTTGTAAAATATGTGGCCGAACATAAATCGGATGACAATCAACTTAAGAAAACACTTTCTACTATTTTTATTACAGTCTTATTCACTTGTCTTTTAATTAGTTTGGGATTGTTTTTCTTTTCAGAATATTTGAATATTTCAATTTTCGGCAATCAATATCAATATGCTTTTGTATTTAAATCACTTGCAGTTGCTTTGCCATTTTATATTGGAAACATCTTTTTAATAGCAACAATCAACGGATTTGGAGCTTATAAAAAAGTTATTTATGTCAACATTATCGGAAGTTTAATTGGTTTGATAGCTTCTGTTTTATTGATTTGGAAATTGAATACGGAAGGTGCTTTGTTATCAATTATTTTGACGCCATCTGTCTTGTTTTTAGTTTCTTTTTTCTCAATTAATAAAGAAATTATCTTTCTTTTCTGAAAAATTTGTCATCCTATTCTTTGATGGCATTGGTTTCAGCCGTATTTGGACCAATGGTTTTTCTTGCCATTAGAAAATACATTATAGTTAATTTAGGAATTGAACAAGCAGGATTTTGGGAAGCAATGAGTAGAATGTCTTCCTACTATTTTATGTTCATTACGTCAATTATTTCTATTTATTTTTTACCGAAATTAGCTACAGCGAAAACTAATCAAGAAACCAAAACACTTTTTTGGAATTACTACAAAGGAATTTTACCAGTTTTTATAATTGGAATGATTGTAATCTATTTTCTAAGAGACTTTATCATTCATATCTTGTTTACCAAAGAATTTTTGCCGGTTTCTAAATTGTTTTTTTGGCAACTAATTGGTGATACATTTAAAGCGGCCTCTTTTATTTTAGGATATCAATTTTATGCAAAGAAACTAACTAAAGCTTTCATTATTTCGGAGCTATTTTCTCTTTTTGTATTGTATTTTAGTAGTATCTATTTGGTTTCCCAATTTTCAATTGAAGGAGTTGTAATGGCTCATGCTTTTACTTATTCAATCTATTTTATCACCTTGAGTATTTACTTTAGAAAAAGTTTATTTGCTTAGTTGAAGCATCTCGTAATCGCCTTTTCCATTTGCGAAAACTACAATTTTATCGTAATTTTCTAGGTTTATTTTTTCTTTTATTCGATTTACTTTTTCTATTCCGTAGCAGTTTTTTATTTTGAATTTTCCTGTAATTTTATTGTTTACAATTTCAAGTTTTGAAGTAATTAATTTTAAATTATTTTCTTCAGTCCAACCATAAAGCCATTCGCGAAACGAAGCAGTAACAATGTAAATATCTGCATTTTGCTCCTGTAACTTTTGAATTTTTCCCCAAATATTTTTATTAAGATTTCTCGGAATATTTTCGTTTGAAAACTGTTTTCCTTTTTCTAAAAACAAATTGTAATGCTCGTTTTTAAAAAAATATGTTATGAATTTTTGTTTGGCGGTTTCATTTGAGATTTTTCCAAGTTTCCAATTTAAAAGCATTGGTGAAAGAGCTATAAAACCTATTATTAATTGAAAAGTTCCTTTGTAGAATCTTGTAAATTCTATCAAACTATCTTTTTTATAAAGCGTTTTGTCAAAGTCAACTAATACTAGTGTTCTCATATCAGTTTCTGAAATATAATAAATAACTCATCAACAGTAGCCAACCTAATATTGTAAATTGAATAAATCGGTCATTCAAAACTATTTTTGTTGGAGAATAGGTTGATTGATCTACAAAAACCAATTTCAAATACCTAAAAATTCCATTAACAACAAAAATGATGGAAACATACAATAATTTTGAATGATAATGTAGTTGAACTTCTGGCGAAATACAATAGAATATATAGCTAACAATGATTATGGATGCCAAAATTCCTAAAATAACATCTATAAAAATCAAATTGTAACCTTCAATATTTTTACGGACATCATTACCATTTTCTGCAAGAATAACATCAGTTCTTCGTTTAGAAATACCTAAGAATAATGCTAATAGATAAGTTATTAGTAAAATCCAAATCGATGGAACTACAACACTTACTACTGAACCAGCTACAATACGAAGTATAAAACCAACTGCAATAATATTTACATCCAATATAGCAATGTGTTTAAGCCATTTTGAGTAAAGAAAATTTAACGCTAAATAGGAAATGATTACAAGAAATAATTCAACAGAAATCAAATAAGAAACTGTTATGGAACTAATCATTAAAATTAGCATCAAAACCAATCCATTTTTTATACTAATACTACCTGAAGCTAAGGGTCTATAACGTTTTTGAGGATGATTTTTGTCTTCATTGATATCAAAATAATCATTAAAAATATAAACACTACTTGATATAGTACAAAAACATAGGAATGCCAAAATTACATTAATCAAATTGTCTAAATTTAGAAATTGACTATCAAAAAAAAGCGGTGCAAATACAAACGCATTTTTTATATATTGTTCAACTCTTATGAGTTTAAGGTAATTTCTCATTTGGTTTGATTGAATTGTAAACTATGAAATATTTGGTTGCATCAATTTTATTAAATTTTTTGTAAATGTACCAAGCAGTCGGACTTGCTTTGATGGTGGATTTTTTAAAATCTTCACCAGTTACAAATGATTTTTCAATAAAGATATAATTTTTTTTATTAGAACAAATTTTAATAAATCTTTCGTTTTGACCATCTATTTCATGATCTAATAGCCAATCTCCAGGAAGTTGACTTTGAGTATTGAACAAATAATTTGCCATTGGCATACTTGGAGCTACAATATAATTCTCACCATATTTTTTAATTAATTGTTTTAATTCTAGATGTTTTTCAAAAGTTTCTTTTTTTGTTTTAATATATTTTAACTTGGGTGAAATCGATTCAAGAGAATAGTTTAGTTCTAAAATAGAATCTTCATGATAAGGATTTTTATTGGCTGCAAATGCTACCAAACAAAGTGGTAATCCTATTAAAATATACTTTTTCGGATTTATAGAAACCTCATTTTCAAATAATGTAATGAAAGTCAAAATGATTCCTGTTGCAAATAATAATGTTGTTTGATAACCTAAACTTATCGATACGGACCAAGATATCGCAATCAAAACCACTAGTGGAAATAGATAACTAATAGTTTTCTTTTTCTCAAAATAGGAGTACAATAAAGCAATAACGGCTGCATCAAATGCAAGAAAAGAAGCCGCAAAAAACTTATTAATCAAAAATAAAAAGATTGCAACTAATAGAAATGCAATTGCTATATTCTTAAGATGTGGAGTTAGTTGACTAATTTTTTGATTTGTTTTTTTTAGGTAGATAAATAAGCTAGCAGAAATAATAATTGTTAATGCAACAAAAAACTTAAATGGCATAAATACATAATGATGAAATCCAACAATGTATAAATCTCTTAAATCTAAAGTTCCATTAAGTTGTTGTTTAAAATTTTGCCAAGTTGTTATTTGACAAATTAATAAGATAAATATTCCAAGTAAAAAGGACAAACTTATTATGTAATAAAGACATGCTTTTAAGTTATATCTGAAATATATCCAAACCAAGATGAGCAACGGAATCAAATAGAAAGATTGTTTTGATAATGCTGAAAGTAGCGAGAAAAAAGCAATTAGAAAAAGTTGAGCAAAATTAACTTTAGTGTTTTTTGCTACAATCCAAAAAGCAATTGAAGCATACAAAAGCCCATCTGTAGTTGGCCAAGGATAGGGTGGAAAATTTAACCACGATATTAAAAAACATAAAATTATCAAACCCCATTTGTTTACTTTTTTTATGTTGTAAATCAGATAAGTACCTGAAACAAAAAAATAAACTTGAAGAAGAAAACTCAAATATGCAATGATTCTAAAATAAAAAAACTGACCAGTTTCTGGCAAAATTTTCATAAAAAAAGCATGGGTATATATCGTAACAGGAGGAAATTTATAGATAAAATCTTCATAAACATGTTGACCATTTACTATTCTCCATGCAAAACTAGACATGTATCCAGTATCCCAAGTTTCCATTCCATACTGACTTAAAATCAAGCAATAGAATGAAATAATTAGAAACAAAATTATCTTATAATTCAGTGTTTTCATTTTTCTAAAATCAAAAAATAATGCGGATATACAAACATTCTTTTAGTATAACTTTCAAGAACTTTGAACCCAATTTCTTCAACTACTTTTTTAGCAAAATTGGCTTTCATTTCGTTTCCAATTTCTCTGCTAAAAACTAAATCATGAATTTTATTGAAATAAAGTAATAAGCTACTAGCATCAATATCTTTCAGAATCAGCCTACTTCCAATAGACATCTTAGAATAAATTTCTCTTAAAAATTCCAATTGATTTTCTTTTGGAACATGATGCAAAACATCAATCAAATATATTTTAGAATAATTTTGAATTAAACTTGGAATTTCATAACCATTGAATGTTTCAAATTGTATGTTTTTTTTACCATTAAATTCTTGATTCACAATTCTTGCATTTTGAACAAGTGTTTCAGAAATTTCAATTCCATAAATTTCATTTGCTGGAGTAAATTTGGCTACCAATGCACAAAATTGTCCAGAACCGCATCCAATGTCAAAAACAGAATCATCATTTTCGATGTAATTAAGTAAATCATCAAAAGGACAAATCAAAGGTCGATAAACCACTTTAAGTTTATCAATAAAACTCAAATTGGTTGACTTAGTTTTTAAGTACTTCAAAATAGTTGATTGGTTTATTAATTCTCCCATGCTTTCAAATATTTTTCAGCAACTTTTACATAATCATGTTCCTTTTCAACAAATGCTCTTGCACGAATTCCAATAGCTTGAATTTCATTTGGATTTTCTATTAAAAAGGATAGTTCTGTTACTAGATTTTCAACATTTGGCAAAGCATTCACTGCTACTTTTTTTGATAAATTGTAATAGTCTTCAAATTCTTTTTCTGCACCAGTAAATACTACTTTTCCTTTAGCCATAGCTTCCAATGCATTATAACCTTGATCATAAGCATATATTTGATCCAAAACAATATGCGCCTTATTAAACTGTTTTATGTAATCTTGGTAGGGAATATTTCTTGTGACAACAATTTCAACTTTATCAGCATAATTTTGTTTGATAATTTCCAATGCTTTTTCAAATAAATGAATTCCTTTTTTATAGGAATTTCCATTGTTAATGCCTAGAAAAATAACGATTTTGTCTTTAATAGGATTTTCAACAAACTCAATAGTTGAAATGTTTATAGGATTTGGAATCATTCCCAAAAACTTTGGATTGTTAATTAGAGGATTTACATAATCTAAATCGCTTGCAATGACTCCATTTATTTTTTTGTAAAGAAAATCATGAATTTTTTTATGAGATTTTGAATTGTATTCCCACATCGATTCGTATTGAATTAGCGATTCTTTAATTCCTTCAAAATAAGGATTCATTATAGAATAACGTTCCTTTTTATCAAGCATGTGATTCAAAGTAACATAATCAACACCACTGCATAACAAGAAGAATTTGTGGTTTTGTTTGAAGAGTTTTTTTAATAAATGTAATTCAAATTTAGCAGTAGTTTGAATAGGAGCTTCATTGATTAATTGTACACAATCAAAACCTTTTAATTTATTTAGAAGGAAATAGAAACGAAGGCCACGTTCAATTTTTGAAATATCAAATTTTGTTATTCTATATATCAACTGTCGTGGTAGATTTCCTAATTTGCTTTCACACCAAAATGCTCTATTGGAATAATCTGATGGATAATTTTTAAAGCCATCACCGTTACTAACTATGACCACTTCGTGTCCTAACTTTAGTAATCCTTCTTTGAGGGAATTATGTAATCGGCTAAACTCACCAACAAGTAATATGCGCATTTAAAAGTTTTATTTACATTTGCTAAAATACAAAAAATTGACTCAAAACCGAACATCTTATAAAATCTGCCTTGTAACTGTAACTCTTTCTGATGGTGGAGCGGAACGATGTGCTGCAACTTTGTCTCATTTTTTTGTTAATCAAGGATTTGAAGTTCATCATTTAGTTTTTTCTGGGAAAATTGAATATGATTATTCTGGTGAAGTAATGCATTTAGCGCAACATGTTTCTGGTTCAAATGGAATCGCTAGTAGAATAAAGAGATTCACTGTTTTAAAAAAATATTTAAAAGAGCAGAATTTTGATTTTGTAATAGATTTTAGAGTCAAGCGTTTTTTCTTGCAAGAGTTTATTATTCATAATTATTTATACAAAAATCACATTCAAACCATTCACAGTAATAAACTAGATTCTTATATACCTAAAAATAAGTTTTTAGCCAATTTACTGTATAAAAATTGCAAACAATTAATTGCTGTTTCCAAAGGAATTGAAGAGAAGATTAAAACGGAATATAATTTTAAAAACATCCATCAAATTTATAATCCAATTGATTTTGAGAAAATAAAAGAAGTTAAATCAGAAAGCATTGATTTTGAAGGAGATTTCATTGTTGCTGCAGGAAGTATGAACAAAAATGTAAAGCAATTTGATCATCTTATTGAATGTTTTTCTAAATCGAATTTACCAGATAAAAATATCAAACTTATTATTTTAGGAGACGGAAAATTAAAACAAGATTGGATAGATTTAGCTGATAGAATAGGGCAGAAAGAAAACATCATTTTTAAAGGAAATGTAGAAAATCCTTTTGCCTATTATTCAAAAGCACTTTTTACAGTACTTACTAGTAAATATGAAGGTTTACCAATGGTTTTAATAGAATCTTTAGCTTGTGAAACACCAGTTGTAGCTTATAATTGTGAAACAGGTCCTTCAGAAATTATTAATCATTTGCAAAATGGTTTATTGGTAGAAAATCAAAATAAAGAGGCTATGATTGCTGCAATAAATACATTTTATGAGGATAAAAACTTATATTTACATTGTAAAAACAATTGCAAAACAAGTATATCAAAATTTGAAGTTGAAAACATTGGGAATCAATGGTTATCACTTTTTAAACAATTAAAAAATGAACGTTAAGTTAATTGATATTCCCAAAATATTAAATAGAGAAGGAAATATTGCTGTTCTTGAAAATGGTGTTGTTCCTTTTGATATTAAAAGAGTTTATTATTTGTATGATATTCCTAGCACTTCTAAGCGTGGCGGACATGCACATAAAAAACTAAATCAGATTTTGATAGCAATTTCAGGAAGTTTTGATGTAGTTTTAAAAGACGGCAAAAACCAAAAAGTTATCACAATGAATAAACCTGATAAAGGATTGTTGATTTCTAATAATATTTGGCGTGAACTTGAAAATTTCTCTTCTGGTGCAGTTTGTTTAGTACTAGCATCAGAAGTTTATGATGAAGATGATTACATCAGAAATTACAAGTCTTTTGTAGCTTATATCAATTCGAATAAGTAGAAATTTTTATTCCTTTTTTTATCAAATAGGCTTTAGTATTTTCTACTAAAAGCAACAAAGATTGCGGTAATTTTAGCAATATTTTTTGTTTCCAATTCAAATTGGATGGATTTATAGCTTCGGCTATTTTTTTCCAATCTTTTGTATCACCATCTCGTTTCAATTTTTTAGCTAAAACGTATCTAAAAAAATCCAAATGCTTTTTTAAATCTGGATTATCTTTTGTCCAAGCTTCATAATTGTCATAATTCGGAATTTTTTTATGTAGGATGGAGTTTCGTGTAATTTGATGCTCAACTTCCATTAAATAAGACATTTGAATGGTGTTGCTGTAAGCTAATTTAAAATGATAATTGGCTCGAATATTGAAATCAATATCATTAGAAAACTTAATTTCATTGTTGTAATTCCCAACTTTTTCATACACTTTTTTGTGAATACAAACGCTACCATGATTGTAAATCCCTTGCTTTACATTGATTTTGAAGAAATTAATATAACCTTCAAAATTTTCAGGCAAACTTTCAGAACCATTGTGCGGTTTGTAAGTATTGTTTTGATAGACCTCTTCATAGTTGGTTCCAAAAATTCTTGCTTCAGGAAAATTGATAATTAACCGATGAATGGTTTCTAAAAAAGTTGGTTTCCATAAATCGTCAGCATCAAGAAACGTGATGTAGTTGGTCGATGCTTTTTCAATTCCAGTATTTCTACTTGCCGAAAGTCCTTTATTTTTAGAATGATGAATTAATTTGATTTTTTCAGATAAAAAAGGCATTACTTTTTCAATACTCTTATCGGTACAACAGTCATTTATTATCAAAACTTCATAATCAGTAAAGGTTTGATTGAGAATGCTTTTTAGAGCATTTTCAACATACTTTTCTTTATTATATAGCGGAATGACTACTGAAAAAAAAGGCATAAATTATTTTTTAAATATAAAATCAAAAATGGCATTCCAATCGTTCAATTGATTGCTGGTATCAAAAGTATATTTATTTCCTTGAAATTTAATGGTTTTGTCTACAAAATCGTTAATCAATTGCGCCAATTCTGTTGGATTATTGACATCAAAAAAGGACACTTTTTCATAATCACCAACGGTTTCTTTTGCATAGGGTAGGTTGGCTGCTAAAATAGGTTTTTCAAAAGCTTTAGCTTCAGATAAAGGTAATCCCCAAGTTTCAAGTTTTGAAGGAAATAATAAGCAATCCATAGCTTCATAATAGCCAAAAACTTCATCACGAGATAATTTTCCTATATAATTAAATTGTTTTAATGAGAATTGGTCAATTATATAATTAGCATAATTAGAATCACCTTTATCAAATGTTAGATGTATTTTTATTGCACTTTTTATAGAATCGGGTAGAAGTTTTACAGCTTCAGCAATGCATTCAATATTTTTAAAACTTCTGGCAATTAATGGATAAAAGAAATGAATTTTAGAAGCATCCAAAATGATTTTTTTTGGATCTGAAATTGATACGAATTCTGGCTGACAAACAATTACATTATTGATGTTATATAGTTTTTCAAATTCATTTTTAATCCAATGTTGTTGCACAAAAACGGCTCGATTTTTCTTGATATTAATTTGAAATAAATATTTATACAAGATTGAAAAAACACCCACTTTATAATCAAATTTCCAATCGCTAAAACTTGCTTTATAGAATACTGTTGGATGATGACAATAAGTAAAACGTTTTTTAGCAATCACATTAGGACTAACATCATGCAATGAAAACCAAATCTCTGGATTTATCTTTTTAGATAATTTTTTAAAGTAAAAATATTCAAAATACAATCGTTTGAACCAAGATTTTTTAGCATCAGGAAATTCAAGATATTCAATATTTGGGTAATCAAATTTAGATTTATCATGAACTAAGGCAATGACTTTAATGTCTTTGTTCTCAATATATTGTGATATCTTTTGTAAACAATTGTCCATGATGGTAAAAATGCCACCATCTTTCATGTTTACTCCTGATATAACGATTGTTTGTTTTGACAAAGCTAGAATTTTAATATTTTTATAAACGAAATAATCCGTATTTTATGATACAATAAATGGCATGAACTCCATCTTTCCAATTTATTTTTTTTCCTTCTTCATAAGTTCTACCATAGTAAGAAATTCCAACTTCATACATTCTTATTTTCTTGATTCGACTTACTTTTATTGTAACTTCAGGTTCAAAACCAAATCTTCTTTCTTTTAAATTTAGAGATTGTAGTATCTTGGTGTTAAATAATTTATAACACGTTTCCATGTCGGTTAAGTTTAAATTGGAAAACATATTAGAAAGAAATGTCAAAAATCGATTTCCAATGGTGTGCCAAAAAAACAATACTCTGTGTGCATTGCCACCCATAAATCGAGAGCCATAAACAACATCGGCAAAACCATCTAAAACGGGTTGTAATAAAATTGAATATTCTTCTGGATTGTATTCTAAATCGGCGTCTTGGATTATTGTAAACTCTCCACTTGCATTTTTAATTCCAGTGTGTAATGCTGCTCCTTTTCCTTTATTTTTATCGTGTTGGTAGAATTTAATATCTAATTTTGAATTATCTTCAATATAAGCTTCTATTTTAGTTTTCGAATTGTCAGTAGAACAATCATCAACAACAATTATTTCTTTTTTTATATTATCAGGAAGAGATACGTTTTTAATTTTATCTAATATCAAATGAATCGTTGCTGCTTCATTGTATATAGGTATGATAATAGATAATTTCTTCATTTTACTTGTAATTAAAACACAAATCTAATGTTCTAAATTTAATCTGCAATAAATTCTATATTTTTGTTCAAAATAAGACTATGAAATCATTATTTTTTAAATATAAATTTGAAATTTTAATTGTTTTGATTGGCTTTTTGTGGATAGAATTTTTAAATTTTATTTTACAATTAAATATTCAAAATAGAATAAGTCCTGATGCTGAATCCTATTTTGAATCAGCGTATGATTTATATTTCTTACATGAAGGACATCAGTATCGACCTATTTTTTTGGCTTTAATTCATGGCATTCCATTTTTATTTGGTTGTTCTAATTTGGAAGTTTTTAAAGCATGTTATCCAATTAATTTTATATTTTGGATTGGAACTGCATTGTTACTTTTTAAAATATTATGCAATATTTTAACTTTAAAGAAATCATTTTACACAACTATAATTTCCATTTTTTTTATTGGAAGTGCAATTTGTATTTTTAATTTATATTCAGAAAATATTTATTTGTTTTTTATTGTTTTAGGTTTTTATTTCCTTCAAAAATACTATAAAACGTTTAAGTTTTTATATTTATCTGTTTCATTATCAATCTTTACAATTTCGATGTTAATCAAGCCTGGAGCTAAATTGTTGGCTGTTTTTTTTGTGTTGTTTTTTGTTAAAGAAGTTATGAAGAATTACAATAAAAAGGCAATTATTTTTTTGTATGGAAGTTTTTGTCTAGTACTTATTCAATGTGGACTTCTAAAAAAGCAATATGGAGATTTTACAATAAGTTATATTGATTCAGTGACTTACTATAATTATTTAGGTAGTAAGGCTGTTTGTTTAAGTGATGGAAAAAAACTTAATCAACTAGATAATCCTAGAATGGATTATATTTTTTCAATATCAAATTCTGAAGCAAAAAAAATAGCTTTTGATGATTTAATAAATCAAATTTCAAATAATAAGTTTTATTTGTTTTATGCATATTTATCTGATGTTTATGATAATTCAACAGCTGGAAATACAGCTCTTGATTATACAATAAATATTAATAACACTACTTATTTTGATTTTTCAAAAGGTTTCTTTTTTACACTTTCAAAAGTTCAGAATATATTCTTTACAATTATTGGATTTTTTTTATCTGTATTTATGTTTTTTGCTTATTACAAGAAAGAACCTTATTTTAGTTTAATAAGTTTTTTTGTACTGTATACCATTCTTTTATCTGGAATTTCTTGTTCACAAGGCGATAGATTTCATCTTCCAGTCTTTTCTTTTGTTATTATTTTAATAGCAAAAAAAATATTTGATAAAACTAAACACTTCTCTGAACCACTTCAAAAATAGCGCCATCTTCACATTTAAGTGTTTTAGATGGGAATTTCATTAATAAAGCATAGTCATGTGTTGCCATAATGATAGTTTTACCGTTAGCATTGATGTTCTTTAATACTTCAAGAACTTCAGCACTTGTTTGAGGATCAAGATTTCCTGTTGGTTCGTCTGCTAAGATTAATTCTGGGTCGTTTAACAAAGCTCTTGCAATAGCAACTCGTTGTTGCTCTCCACCAGAAAGTTGGTGAGGCATTTTATTGGCAAAACCTTTCATTCCTACTTTATCTAAAACTTCATCAATTTTATTTTGCATTTCAGTCATGTCAACCCAACCAGTTGCTTTCAATACAAAAAGCATATTATCGTTCACATTTCTATCTGGAAGCAATTTAAAATCTTGAAAAACAATTCCTATTTTTCTTCTCAAATAAGGAATGTCTTTTTCTTGTAGCGTCGCCAAATCATATTCCACAATATGACCTTCACCTTCTGTTAAAGGCAAATCTCCATAAAGTGTTTTCATAAAACTACTTTTTCCAGTTCCGGTTTTTCCAATGATGTAAAGGAATTCGCCGTGATTTACTTCAAGATTCACCTGAGATAAAATGACTTTATTTTCTTGATAAATAGTAACGTCTTTTAAAGATAATACTGGTTGTGACATAGGAAATTTTGTTTATTGGGTAAAAGTAATAAGATAACGTAGGTTTTCAAAATAAATTTTAACAAAAAGAGAGTAGACTTAGAGATAATAGATAATAGACTGATATATAATATGTTTTTCTTTTTATTGACATTGTTTTTCGGTCTATCATCTCTTTGTCTATCATCTTCTTAGTCTTTAAATATAGATTGTTAAGAAAAATGTTTATAATAAAACCAAACGATGTCTCGTTATACTTAGTAGAATGGTAATTTTGAATGATTATTAAAAAATATACGAAATGCGTAAAATAACAGCTTTTTTATTTTTAAATGTATTGGTTTCTGGCGCTACAATTTCGGCACAGCAAACTGCTATTTATACCAACCAACTTTCTGAATTTGATAGAGCTACAGATTTATACAACGACAAACAATATTTAGCAGCTCAGATTTTGTTCGAAAAAGTGCAACAAAACAATAAAGAACAAGAGGTACAAGCTGATTGTGCTTATTATATAGCCAATTGTGCGATTCGTTTAAATCAATCAGGCGCTGATAAATTGATGGAAGATTTTGTAGCGGATTATCCAACAAGTACTAAGCAAAATCAAGCTTACATTGGTGTTGCGACCTTCTATTTTGAAAACGGAAACTATCCACAAGCATTAGAATATTTTAATAAAGTTGACGAAAGTGCCTTGACTTATGATGAGTTAGAACGTTATAATTTTCAAAAAGGATATGCCTTTTTTACAGCTAAAAATAAAAAAGAGGCTACTGCTTATTTTAATAAAGTTGCTAATTCTAAAGAATATGGTTCACAAGCCAAATATTACTTAGGATTTATGGCTTATGAAGGTGATGATTACAAAGAAGCAACAAAGTATTTCGATCAAGTTTCTGGTGAAGAGAAATACAAAGAAAAGATGTCTTACTTTCAAGCTGATATGAATTTTAAACTTGGAAATTTCCAAAAAGCAATCGATTTAGGAAAAGCTGCCATGGCAAAATCATCGGCTGTTGAAAAATCGGAATTGAATAAAATTATTGGAGAAAGTTATTTCAATTTGAAAAAGTATGATGAAGCATTGCCTTATTTGAAAGAATATAACGGTAAAAAAGGAAAGTGGAGTAACACTGATTTCTACCAATTAGGATATACATATTACCAACAAAAAGACTACGAAAACGCTATTTCGCAATTCAATAAGATTATTGATGGAAAAGACTTTGTTGCTCAAAATGCTTATTATCATTTAGGTGAAAGCTACATGAAAACCGACAAGAAGCAACAAGCTTTAAATGCATTCAAGATTGCATCTGAAATGGATTTTGATAAAAAAATTCAAGAAGACGCCAATTTGAATTATGCTAAAATCAGTTATGAAATTGGAAATTCATATCAATCGGTTCCAGACGTTTTGTCTTCATTTTTGGCTAAATATCCAAATTCACCTAGCAAAAATGAAATTGAAAACTTATTGATTAATTCCTATATCACTTCCAAAAATTACAAAGAAGCATTGACTTTGTTGGAAAAAAACAAAAACCCAGAAAACAGATTGGCATATCAAAAAGTAACTTTTTATAGAGGTTTAGAATTATACACAGACGGAAATTATCAAGAAGCTCAAAAGATGTTTGCCAAATCGTTGAAAGAACAAAAAGATGCAAAATTTTCAGCAAGAGCTACTTTCTGGAAAGCAGAAACTGAATTTACTTTAGATAATTTTAATGAAGCATTGTTAAGTTTCAAGCAATTTGAAGGAATGGCTGAAGCTAAAAACACACCTGAATTTAAAAATGTAAATTACAACATCGCTTATTGTTATTTCAAACAAAAGGAATATGACCAAGCAGGAAATTATTTTCAAGCTCAAATAGATGCTGTTAAAGACGATAAAATCCGATTGAATGATTCTTATTTGAGACTTGGAGACAGCCGTTTTGTAACTTCCAAATATTGGCCAGCTATGGATGCTTACAATAAAGCGATCGAATTAAAAAGTGTTGACGCTGATTATGCAGCCTTTCAAAAAGCAATTTCTTATGGTTTTGTAAGTAAAAATGATAAGAAAATTGAAGACTTCAATAAGTTTTTGTCAACTTTCAAAACCTCTCAATATCGTGATGATGCTTTGTTTGAATTAGGAAATACTTATGTAGCTGACAATAAAACTGATTTAGCAATTAAAACTTACGATCAACTATTGTCTGAATTCAAAAATGGTTCTTATGCTTCAAAAGCGGTTTTGCGTCAAGGATTGATTTATTACAATGCGAATAAAGATAATGAAGCTATAACAAAATTCAAAAAAGTAGCTGCCGATTATCCAAGAACTCCAGAAGCATTAGAAGCTGTTTCTACTGCAAGATTGATTTATGTTGATAATGGTAAAGTAGACGAATATGCGACTTGGGTAAGAACTTTAGATTTCGTTGAAGTTTCCGATGCTGAATTAGATAATGATACTTATGAAGCGGCAGAAAAACAGTATTTACAAAATAATACTAAACAAGCGATTGCAACTTTAAGTAGTTATGTTGCTAAATTTCCAAAAGGAATTCATGCTCTGAAAGCTAATTTTTATTTGGCACAATCTTATTATGCTGATGGTTTGGAAACAAATTCAATTCCAAATTATGAATATGTAATTGCACAATCAAAAAGCGAATTTACAGAACAATCGTTAGCTCGTTTATGTGAAATTCATTTGAAAAAAGATGATTTTACTAAAGCAATTCCAGTTTTAAAACGATTAGAAACAGAAGCTGATTTTCCTCAAAACGTAACTTTTGCTCAAGCCAATTTAATGCGAGCTTACTATTCACAAAAAGATTATCCAAATTCAGTGATTTATGCTGATAAAGTTTTGGCAAATCCAAAAACAGATAATAAAGTAAAAAGTGATGCTCAAATTATTGTAGCACGTTCAGCAATAAAAGCAAATGACGAAGCTAAAGCAAGAACAGCTTATGCTAATTTATTGAAAATTGCAAAAGGTGAATTAGCAGCTGAGGCATTGTTTTATGAAGCTTATTTCAAAAATAAAGATGGAAAATTTGCTGAATCTAATAAAGTGGTTCAAAAAATTGCCAAAGACTATTCAGGTTACAAATATTTTGGAGCTAAAGGTTTAGTGGTAATGGCGAAAAATTATTACGGATTGAAAGACAGTTTCCAAGCAACAGCAATTTTAGAAGGTGTAATAGAAAATTTTTCAGAATTCACCGATGTTGTAGAAGAAGCCAAAACAGAATTGAATACTATTAAATCAGAGGAAAGTAAAACGAATTCTTCTATTGAGAAATAGATTGTTTAGATAATAGACAAATAGATAATAGATTAAAAACATGAATGATTTTAAGAGACATAATTTCAAAAAATTAAAAATTTGGCAAATGTCAATGGAATTGACTAAAACAATTTTTGAGTTGACATCAAATTTTCCAAGTGCAGAAAAGTATGGATTGATTAGTCAGATGAATAGATGTTCAGTTTCAATTCCTTCAAATATAGCCGAAGGTTCAAGTAGAACAAATAAATCGTTTAGTCATTTTTTAGATATTGCATTAGGTTCATCTTTTGAACTTCAAACACAATTATTAATAGCTAATACTTGTAACTTTATTTCTGATGACGTTTCAAATAGCATAGAACTTAAATTAGAAGAATTTCAAAAAGCAACAATGTCATTTCAAAATACATTAAATTAAAACATATGAATTTATCAAAAAATAGATCTCAATTCACAATATTCGAAAGTCCATTATCTATTCGTCTTTTATCTTTTTGTCTAATTTTAGGAACTCAAATCACTTTTGCTCAAAAGAAAGACGAAAACATCGGTACTGAAGTCGTAAACGTTGTAAAACCATACACACCAACTATTTCAGATGCTTTTAAAGTGAAAGAAACACCATCTTTAGAAGACGATGATAACACTAAAAAAGAGAATATTCAGTACAATATTTTCTCTTTTCCAGTAGCTTCAACTTTTACACCTTCTAAAGGAAAAGCAGCTGGAGTTGATAAAGGAAAGCAAGAAAAATTGTATAGCAATTACGCTACTTTAGCAGCAGGAAACTATGGAAACATTAATGCCGAATTGTTTGTAACGCAAACATTAGAAAGTGGTGATTATGTAGGAGCAATGCTACGTCATCTTTCCTCTCAAGGCGGAATTAAAGATTTGGATTTAGATGATAAATTTTCAAACACTTCTATAGATTTAACTTACGGAAGTAAATCTAGGAATCTATCTTGGAATGCAGATTTGGGTTATCAGCATCAAATGTATAATTGGTATGGCTTGAATCCATTGTTCTATGAAAATTTTATTCCTGCCGATAAGGATGCTTTTATTAAAGCAATCGATTCTAAACAAACCTATCAAACCATTTCACTTGGTGGAAGATTAGCGCTTGGAGAAAGTGTTTTGAAAGAGGCAACAATCAAATTCAATCGTTTTTCAGATGCTTTTTCTTCTGGAGAAAATCGTTTAGTAGCAAAACCATCTCTTGGATTTGATGTCATGGATGAAAAGATAAAAGTAGATTTTGTTTTTGATTACATCAATGGTAAGTTTGACAAAGATTATAACGGAATAACTGAGTTGAAATATGGTTACACCAATGTTGGAATGAAACCAAGTTTCCAAATCAACAAAGAAGATTTATCAGTAAATTTAGGTGTTGGATTCTTTTATAGTATGGCAACAGAATCTGGAAAAAATAAATTCTTTATCTATCCAAATATTACAGCATCTTACAAAGTGGTTGGCGATTTAATGGTAGCTTATGCTGGAGCAGAAGGTGCTTTAAAACAAAATTCTTATCAAGAATTCGTACAAGAAAATTTCTTCGTTTCACCAACATTAGGGATTGGACCAACCGATCAAAAATTTGACATTTATGTTGGATTAAAAGGTAAATTAGCCAATACTATCGGATACAACATTCGTGGTTCGTTGATGAATGAAGGAGGTAAACCAATGTTCTTAAGAAATGAATTCTCTCATTACAATACAAATAAAAATGGTTACGCTTACGGAAACTCTTTTGATGTTGTGTATGACGATGTTAAAACAGTGAGTTTTTATGGTGAATTAAAAGCAGATTTCTCAAAAAATGTATCTTTTGGTGTTAACGGAACTTTTAGCAGTTACACAACTGATATTCAGGAAGAAGCTTGGAATTTACCTGCTTTGAAATTAGGAGCAAATTTAGATTTCAATATTACTGACAAATGGTATGCTGGAACAAGTGTTTTCTTTGTTGGAGAACGAAAAGATCTTAAGTTTGTACAAACAGCTTTAGCAATTTTTCCACCAACATATACTACAGAAACAACAACACTTGATAGCTATTTTGATTTGAATGCTCATATTGGATTTAAATACAACGAAAGATTAACCTTTTTCTTAAAAGGAAATAATTTAGCTAACCAAAGTTACCAAAGATGGATAAACTATCCAGTGCAAGGTGTGCAAGGATTATTAGGTGCTAATTATAAATTTGATTTTTAATTTTATTGCCACAAAGCCACGAAGTCACAAAGAAAATTTAAGATTAAGGTTCATTTTCTTTGATATTTTTTAAAAATAATTTTTTAAATCTTAATGAATCTTTATATCTCAATGCTTTTAAACTTTTTTTAATTTTTCTAATATTTTAATAATAAACTTCGTGCCTTTGTGTCTTTGTGGCAAATTATATGAAAAAACAAATCCTTCAACAACACCAACTATTACTTCAAGATAAAATCGATGTGTTCCGTGATATGATTTCAGGATTGACAGAAGATGCTCAAAACGATGCCAAAGGTTCGGCTGGTGATAAGCATGAAACAGCTTTGTCGATGATGCATATCGAACAAGAAAAACTGAATCACAAACTAAAAGAAATTCTCGACCAAAAAACAATTCTTGATAAAATTGACGCTTCCGCAAATCATACTAAAATCGCTTTAGGGAGTTTAGTTCAAGCCAATGGTATGTTATTATTCATAAGTGCAGCTTTACCTAAAATTACTGTTGACGATAAAATTATAATCGCAGTTTCTCCACAATCACCACTAGGAAGTAAGTTGATGGGAAATGAAGTGGGTTTTGAGTTTGAAATTAATACAACGAAATTTAAGATAGAATTTGTTCAATAATTAACAAATTCTAACCCAAAACCTCAATTCAAAACAATTTCACTTTATAATTTTCATATAAAATCATTTTTTAGTTTAAATTTATAACTAATTATTCTTTTTTGGTTTTAATATTTGAAGTATTTCCTCAATTTTGCTTCATCAAATAAAGAATATAGTTTTTGAGATAAACCTTATAAACTCTTAAACTTTTTTTAACTTATAAACTAAAAAAAATGTGTGGAATTGTATGCGCCTTTGATTTAAAACAAAAATCAGAATCATTAAGACCTCAAGTATTAGAAATGGCAAAAATCATCCGTCATCGCGGACCAGATTGGAGCGGAATTTTTAGTAACGATAAAGCTATATTAGCTCACGAACGATTAGCAATTGTTGATCCAGCTTCAGGGAAACAACCTTTGTTTAGTCAAGATAAAAGTTTGGTTCTTGCAGCCAACGGAGAGATTTACAATCACAGAGAATTACGTAAACAATTTGAAGGCAAATATCAGTTTCAAACTGAAAGTGATTGCGAAGTAATTCTTGCTTTATACAAAGAAAAAGGAGTTCACTTCATAGACGAAATGAATGGAATCTTCGGATTTGCAATCTACGATGTTGAAAAAGATGAATATTTCATTGCTCGTGACCACATGGGAATTATTCCATTATACATTGGTTGGGACCAATACGGAACATTTTATGTAGCTTCAGAATTAAAAGCTTTAGAAGGATACTGTACAAAAATAGAATTATTTCCACCTGGACATTACATGTCAAGTAAAGATGGTGAATTCGTAAAATGGTACAACAGAGAATGGACAGAATATGATGCAGTAAAAGATAACTCTACAAGCATTGAAGAAATCAAAACTGCTTTAGAAGCAGCAGTTCACCGTCAATTAATGAGTGATGTTCCTTATGGAGTTTTGCTTTCAGGAGGTTTAGATTCGTCAATTACTTCAGCTATCGCCAAAAAATATGCACAAAAAAGAATTGAATCAGGAGATACAGTTGATGCTTGGTATCCACAATTGCATTCGTTTGCAGTAGGTTTAGAAGGTTCTCCAGATTTAGCCGCAGCACAAGTTGTAGCAGACCATTTAGGTACAATTCACCACGAAATAAAATTCACCATTCAAGAAGGTTTAGATGCTGTTCGTGACGTAATTTACAATCTTGAAACTTACGATGTTACTACAATTCGTGCATCAACACCAATGTATTTAATGGCAAGAGTTATTAAGTCAATGGGAATCAAAATGGTTCTTTCAGGTGAAGGTTCTGATGAGTTGTTTGGTGGCTATTTGTATTTTCACAAAGCTCCAAATGCGAGAGAATTCCATGAAGAAACCGTACGTAAATTAAGTAAATTACACATGTATGATTGCTTGCGTGCCAACAAAAGTTTGGCAGCTTGGGGAATTGAAGGACGCGTACCATTTTTAGATAAAGAATTCATGGATGTTGCTATGCGCATCAACCCACAGGATAAAATGA